>CAKUFB010000367.1 GCA_934647145.1 uncultured Clostridia bacterium | reverse complement strand
AGCCTTTCAGGCCGGCGAAATAGAAGGCGGACGCGCCGATATGCTCCAGGCCCTCGGGCAGCTCCAGCACGCTGCTCTTATAGGAGTTGTAAAACGCGTTGTCGCCGATGGTCTTCAGCGTGGAGGGGAAGCGGACGCGGCCCAGCGTTTCACAGTTATAGAACGCGCTGTCGCCGATGGCTTCCAGTCCCTCGGGCAGCTCCAGGAAGGCCAGATAGGTGTGGCTCGCGAACGCCTCGGGGCCGATGGCCTTCACCGGCGCGCCGCCGATGGTCTCGGGGATGGAAAGGTAGGTGGCGAAGCCGTTGTAGGAGGTGATCGTGCCGGTGGAGGCGTCGAAGTCAAACTGGGACTCCACATAGCCGTTGTTTTCCACGATCACGGCGTTTTTGCCGCTGGGCTGGACGCTCACCGTGCTGCCGGCGTTCTCAAAGGCCGCCGTGTAGGCCTCCAGCTGATCGTCCGGGACATAGGCCACCGCGTCCTCGGGAAGGATGGTGAAGCAGTCCATGTCGATCGCCGGGCACACGCCCTCGAAGGTGATCTTGCGCAGCGAATCGCAGAATCTGAACGAGGTGTCGCCGATGTAGCGCACGCCCGCCGGGATGGTGATCTCGGTCAGCGCCTCGCAGCTGAAGAAGTTCATGCGGTTGATGACCGCAAGGCTCTGGGGCAGGGAAACGCTGGTCAGGTTTTCGCACGAGGAGATGGCGTTGCTCCTGAGCTCGAGGATCGTCTCGGGCAGCGTCAGGGAGGTGATCGTCTCGTTCCTGCTGAACACGCTGACGCCGATCACGTCCACCGAAAAGTCGTCGATTTCCGCGGGCACGACCACGTCGCCGCCCGCGCCTTCATAGCCGCGGAGTATGCCGTAGTTTACGTCATAGTTCCAGTCGGTGGATTCGGCCGATGCGGGTATGCAAAGAACCAGCATCAGCAGGGAGAGAACCAGGATTAGCGATCTTTTCATCATTCAATACCTCCGTCCCTGTCTGTTCTATTGTTCGTTATGAAGCGTATTGCAGAGCCATGCGCATTGACGCGCAAGCTCCGCGTTGATCTGCAGGGCGGCAGCCTCTTCGCCGCACTGCTGCCGAAGCACCGTCGCCTGAACCGTCAGGTAGTTCATATAGGTCGCCTGCGCGGCGATGATTGCGCCCTGATCCTCGGCCGAAGCGCTTTGCAGCCATTCGCCGTAGAGGCTGTCCAGCTCCGTCTCCCACAGCGTCCGAATCTGCTTTTGCGCCCGCAGCGAATTGCTCTCGCCCGCGGAGGCCGTAAGGGTAGAAGCCATATCGATGATTCCCTGGTGGAAAACGCAGTATTGGATATTCTCTGTGCCGTTCTCATCCCAATAGAATCCGCAGGCGGTACGCGGGGCATGCGTCTCAAAGGGCGCGGGGGTCGGCCTGGTGGGATTCACCGGCGCGTATCCCCTGGCCTTCTGCCAGTCCAGCCTCAGCTGAGCCTGCGTTTGCGGCCAGGCGATTCCGTCCGAATGGAGACCCGCGTTCGTCTGATAGGCTTTTACCGCCGACTCGGTCTTTGCGCCGAACACGCCGTCGGCCGTGTCCTGAAGAATCCCCAGGTCGAGCAGCATCTGCTGCAGCGTGCGGGTAGCCTCGCTCCTCGCGCCGCGCATGAGCGTGCCCTCCGGGAAAAAGTTCTCGCTTTGGGTCTCCTGGCACTCCACGCAGGCGCTCTGCCGCGTGCCGGCCGAGTGGTCGGTTGCCGGGACGGTGATGCGCCAGGCGCCGTACTGATGGTCGATGCGCGGAATGTCCCTGAGGTCGGAGAGGCCGCAGCGGGCGCAGCGCATGGTCATCCGGCCCTCGATCTGGCAGGTGGGCGAGCGCACGACCGACTCGTCGCGCATATCGTGCCCCAGCGCCTTGACGCTCTCGGTTCGCTTCAGCGAGCACTCGTCGCACACCCAGGTCGTTATGCCGGCCTGGGTACAGGTGGGCGAAAAGGATTCATTATCCACCCTTTGCCAGTTATGCCCCATCGCCGAACCGGTCATATGGAGTTCGTTATAGCCGCAGATCCGGCACTCGAGCAGGTAATATCCCGCCTCCGTGCAGGTGGGCAGTCTCATTTCGGTCTGTTCGAAGTCGTGCGAGCCGTACGTGTGCAGGTACCAGCAACCCGAATTCGCCCGAGCGGGCGCGCCGAATGCGGCTATCAGCAGGAGGCAGCACAGCAGACAAAGCGTTCTCTTCATTTCTCATCTCCCCTTTACCATACAGATATTGCGTCAATACCAGATATCATCCGGATTGAATCCATATTCCTCCATCAGTTTCTCGAAGAACTCTCTGATGGCGGAGACCTTTTCACCGTAGCCCGCGGGAAAGCAGTTTGAGCCGCTGGCGCTGATCGCTCCGCCGTCCTCAAACTCGACGCTCAGCGAGAAGCTCTCGCCGTCCAGCACGCCGGGGTCGACTTTATGGAAGCCGTCCCATTCGGCCAGCTCCAGCTCCTGCAGCAGCGCGCAGAACGAGGCCATGTCCTCGTCGGTCAGCGGCAGCACGTAGTGATCGCTATAGCGCAGTTCGATCCAGGCGAAGCGGCCGCGCGCCGTTTCCCCGATTTGATAGTGCCTGGACTGCTCGGCGGACATGCCGGAGGCGGTGTACCAGAAGGTTTTCACCGCCGGCGCCTCTTCCTGTGGTGCGGCTCCGGCGAAGCAGGGACACAGACAAAGCGCCAGCGCGGCAAGCAGTCCGGC
>CAKUFB010000366.1 GCA_934647145.1 uncultured Clostridia bacterium | reverse complement strand
CGCCCATCCGCGAAGGCCTGCCTCAGCGCCCACTCAATTCGCGGCTGCTGCGCGGAATGCGCCTGGGCAATCTGCCTGAGCGCGGCCACCGCAAAGGATACGTGCTGATAGTACGCCACATTCATGCAGCCGTTGACGCTGAGCGGAACGAAAGGCTTCAGGTAAAGGTGATACATCGGCCGGTCATATTCGGCCTCCTCCAGCATGCCGAGCAGCTCGTCCACGCTCGCCTCGTCGGCAAAGCGCCCCAGATAGCAGATGGCAATCACGCTTCGGAACTGATTGGTGCGGCGGCAGTCCTTGAAGAAATACGCCGAGCGGTTTTTCAGCAGCTCGCGCAGTATGGGCAGACTTCGCTCGTCCTTCAGCGCGGCCAGCGCCAGTCCCGCATTCAGACGCAGTTTCTCGTGCTCCCGCTGCTGCGTCCAGGTAAACAGCCGCTCGCGAATCACGTCGCCCAGCAGCCGGCACGACCACAGCGCCACGCCCGGGCAGTCGGTGTCGAGCGCCCGCTCAATGGCCTGCGGGTCGGTCAGCCAGCAGACCGGCTGATAGGGCGGCTCGGCCTTGGGATCGACGAAGCCCTTGGTTTCGCCCGGCCGGGGATCGAAGCAGCCGCGCGACTGCACCTTCGCCCGAAGCCGCGGATAGTCCACCTGCATCAGGCTGTCCGCACCCGCCTGCACAGCCATGGCCAGCGCCACGCCCGCCGCCTCGCCCAGGCGGTACATGTCCCGGTTCATGCGCACGGCCGCGGAGGCATAGTTGTCCATCGACAGGCAGCGGCAGACCGAAACCAGGTTTTTCCAGTCCTTCGGGATGATCGCCCCCAGCGGCACGCGAATCTTCATCGTCACCGTGCTCAGGTTGCTCAGCACGTACCAGTCCTGATACAGCGCCGCGTCAAACGCGCGATCCACGCCGTGTCGGTCGATGTCCGAGTAGGCGCACACCAGCGTGTCGCCGAAGTCGCGCTCGGCCAGTATATCCGCCAGAGTAAGCGTCTCCTCGCCCTGCATCAGCATGCCCTCGCGTATGCCGATCTGCGGGGCCAGAAAGACCAGGCGCTCCCTGTGCGGGGCGCAGCGCTCGTTGTAGCGCGCGTTGGCCTCAATGGTGCGCCAGGAAAAATCCGCATCGTCATTGGGATTGATGTAGCCGCAGTCGTCATTCGTGCGCTGAAGCGCCGTTTCTCCCTGCAGGCGGAACACGCACACCGAGGAAAACGGCTGCGTAGAGCCATCCGTCTCGCGCCCCAGGCGCATGGGCACGCCCAGCATGCACAGCACGTATCCGTTGCTGGTGCTGTCGGCCAGAAAGCGGCAGCCCGCATCGTACACCCGACCGTTCTCCAGCAGCCGGACGCCGCGCACGTGTCTTTCCTCCTCATACACACCCAGCACCACCGTGCGATACCTAAGGCATACCCCGGCATCAAGCAGCGCCTGCTCCAGGCAGATTTTCTTCGCGTCCGGATGGTTATGGAAGTCGGCATACACCGTGCCCACCAGCCCGGCCGTCTGCGCGTCGATCGCCTCAAACGCGCCGCCCGGGTATCCGTTGTAATACCCGTTGATCACGCCCTGCACCGACATGCCGCCCGCGCAGCTGCCGCGCTCCACGCCCAGCACGCGCAGTCCCTCCTGCGCCGCCGACAGTGCGCAGAAGCTGCCCGCCGAGCCCAGCCCGACCACAATCAGGTCGAATTCCCGCTCAAAGCAGGGCTGCACGCATTCGGTCACACGGTGCATGTTCTCGAAAAGCTCATGATACCTCATCGCGCGCACACCTCCTTCGCCCATGCCGCGCCCCGCTCAAAGGCGGCAATCGGCGTGTCCGTATCGTGCGGCGGCAGCCAGGGGCAGATTCCCTCTCCCCCATCGGGCACGGCCACCGCGTCGAAATCCGGGCTCATCGCCTCAATCAGGCACTCTCCCGAGGGAAATGCCGCCTGCCAGCGCCGCTGCACCGACAGTCTGGCCTCGGGCAGCGAGACCTCGGGCGCGAAGCGGAAGCTGACGAACCACTCGCGAGGGAAAAAACCGGCTGCGGCCTCGCCGCCCTCCACGCGGGGCGCTTCCTCTCCCGCCGACAGGCAGGTCACGTGCAGCCGGTTCTCCATCACGCGCACCGCCTTCCGGTCGGATACGCGCAGAAAGCCCGCGTCCAGCACGCGCGCGGCATGAATCTCCCTCAGGCCGCTCACCGTCTGGCAGGTCGCCAAAAAGCCGTCCTCGCGCTTTTCCAGCGACACGAGCGGCGCGTCCAGCAGCACCCTCAGTCCCTTTTCCCGCACAAACCGGCATACCGTCGTCGCCGACCGAAGCACGTCCAGTCGTCCCTCCGCATCCAGCACGCCGTTCTCCTCAAAAAACGCGTACAGCTCTTTCCCGGCCGCATCAGTCGCCTCGCAGCGCGCACTCGGCCGCAGCACGCCCGAATAGTCCTCCCCCAGCGACTCGTGCTCGATCAGCAGAATTGAGTCGCCCGCCGCGCAGGCGCAGCCGATCGCCGCATAGCTCCCGCCCAGTATCAGCGTCCCCGTTTGCAGCATCCTTCCGTCCCCTTTCGTCTTTTCATCTTCCAGTATTCTACCATACTTCCGCCCCAAAAGCAAAGTCCCTGAGGCTTTTCCTCAGGGACTCAGCTTGTCAAAAAAGTTTTGACAAGCTGGTGGACGGGGAAGCAAGCTCCCCGGCCAGGTGCCGCGCCTCAAATCTACGATTTGAGCCGTCG
>CAKUFB010000365.1 GCA_934647145.1 uncultured Clostridia bacterium | reverse complement strand
GCGTCGGCCGCGCCCAGCAGGCGGTCGCTCAGCAGCGCGCTGCGCTCGACGATCGAGGCGGACAGCGCGGACAGCTTCTCGGCCATCGCCTTTTCAGGCACGGCGGTCAGGCCCAGCTGCGCCTTCTTGAGGGCGTTGTCGGTGAGGAAGCCGGTGTAGCGCAGGATGGCGGGCAGCAGGTCGCGGTTGACCATGTCCTGCATGGTGAGCGCCTCGATGTGGATGACCTTGATGTAGTTCTCCAGCAGGATGTCCCGGCGGGAGCGGATCTCGGTCTCGCTGAAGATGCCGTAGCGGGAGAACAGCGCCACGTTCTTCTCGTCGGTGAAGTGGGGCAGCGCGTCCACCGCGGAGGGGTAGTTGAGCAGGCCGCGGCGGGCGGCCTCGGCGCGCCACTCGTCCGAGTAGTTGTTGCCGTTAAAGATGATGCGCTTGTGGTCGCGTACGGTGTGGCGGATGATGCGGTTGACCTCGACGCCCAAATCCTCGGCGGCCTCCAGGCGGTCGGCGAACTGGCGCAGCGCGTCGCCCACGATGGTGTTGAGGATGATGTTCGGGCCGGCGATCGAGAAGCTGGAGCCCAGGCTGCGGAACTCGAACTTGTTGCCGGTGAAGGCGAAGGGCGAGGTGCGGTTGCGGTCGGTGGTGTCCCGGCTGAAGCGGGGGGTGACGTTCACGCCGATGTCCAGCTTGGTCTTCTCATGCGCGGAGACCGTCTGACGGCTCTCGATGGCGGCCAGCGTGTCGGTCAGGTCGTCGCCCAGGAACATCGAAATGATGGCCGGCGGGGCCTCGCTCGCGCCCAGGCGGTGGTCGTTGCCCGCGCTGGAGACCGTGATGCGCAGCAGATCCTGATTCTCGTCCACCGCCTTGATCACGGCGCACAGGAACAGCAGGAACTGCGCGTTGTCGCTGGGGTTGTCGCCCGGCTCGAGCAGGTTTGCGCCTGTGTCGGTGGACAGCGACCAGTTGTTGTGCTTGCCGCTGCCGTTGACCCCGGCGAAGGGCTTTTCGTGCAGCAGGCAGACCAGGCCGTGGCGCGCCGCCACCTTGCGCATGAACTCCATGGTCAGCTGGTTGTGGTCGGTGGCGACGTTGGTGCTGGCGAAGATCGGGGCCAGCTCGTGCTGGGCGGGGGCGACCTCGTTGTGCTCGGTCTTGGCCAGTATGCCCAGCTTCCACAGCTCCTTGTCCAGATCGTGCATGAACTCGGCCACGCGCGGCTTGAGCGTGCCGAAGTAGTGATCCTCCAGCTCCTGTCCCTTGGGCGGGCGCGCGCCGAACAGCGTCCGGCCGGTGAAGATCAGGTCGGGGCGTTTGTCGAAGTCGGCCTTGTCCACCAGGAAGTACTCCTGCTCCGCGCCCACGGTGGTGATGACCGAGCTCACGTCGGTCTTGCCGAACAGGCGCAGGATGCGCAGGGCCTGGTCGCTGATCAGCCGCATCGAGCGCAGCAGCGGAGTCTTCTTGTCCAGCGCCTCGCCGGTATAGGAGCAGAAGGCGGTGGGGATGCACAGCGTGTTGTCCTTGATGAAGGCGTAGGAGGTGGGGTCCCAGGCGGTGTAGCCGCGGGCCTCGAAGGTGGCGCGCAGGCCGCCGCTGGGGAAGGACGATGCGTCCGGCTCGCCCTTGACCAGCTCCTTGCCCGAGAACTCCATGATGACCTGGTCGCCGTCGGGGGTGATGAAGGACTCGTGCTTCTCGGCGGTGATGCCGGTCATCGGCTGGAACCAGTGGGTAAAGTGGGTCGCGCCCTTTTCAATCGCCCAGTCCTTCATGGCGTTGGCCATGATGTTGGCGATTTCGCGGGAGAGCGGACGGTTCTCCGCCAGCGTCTTCCTGAACTCCTTATAGGTCGCGTGGGGCAGGCGCTCCCGCATCACGTGATCGTTGAATACCATCGAACCGAATACGTCGGACGGATTGAACGTTTCCATCGAGGAAGTCTCCTTTCGTATCGTCGGGTATGTGATTCGCTTACAGCAGCTTTACGCCGGCCTCCTCGCAGATTTTGCGGGTGGTCTCGTCCCACAGACTGACCTGCACCTCACCGATGTGCGCCTTGTCCAGCAGCAGCATGCTCAGGCGGGACTGGCCAATGCCGCCGCCGATGGTCAGGGGCAGTTCGCCGGCGAGCAGCGCCTTGTGAAAGGGCAGGGCGCGGCGGTGGTCGCAGCCGGCGATGCGCAGCTGGCGATCCATGGCCTCGGGGTCGACGCGCACGCCCATCGAGGAGATTTCCAGCGCGCTGTCCAGCACGGGGTTGTAG
Organism: uncultured Clostridia bacterium; assembly: GCA_934647145.1. GTDB lineage: Bacteria > Bacillota > Clostridia > Christensenellales > Aristaeellaceae > CAKUFI01. Next base: position 479 of record CAKUFB010000365.1, on the reverse strand, counting down.
AACATGATGTCGCAGTTCAGGCTCCAGTCGTCATAGTCGGGCGCGCGGCCGTCGTGCGGCTTGCCCGAGCGCAGCGCCCCACCGATCTGCAGGATGCAGGCGGTGTGGTGGTCGCTCAGGTAGGCGTTTTCGCGCTCCTTGCCGGTCAGGTCGGGATACATGTCCTCCAGCTCCTGCGTGGTGACGAAGCTGACCGTGCGGCAGGGCCTGAAGGAGAGCCGCGGGTAGCGGGCGCGCATGGCGTCGCTGGTCAGGCAGATGGCCGACACGATGGTCTCGACCGTGTCCTTGAGGTAGGTCAGGGTGCGATCCTCGCGGCGGATGACCTTCTCCCAGTCCCACTGATCGACGTAGATCGAGTGCAGGTTGTCCATGACCTCGTCGCGGCGGATGGCGTTCATGTCGGTATACAGACCCTCGCCCACCGGGAAGCCGTAGGTCTTGAGCGCCATGCGCTTCCACTTGGCCAGCGAGTGCAC
>CAKUFB010000364.1 GCA_934647145.1 uncultured Clostridia bacterium | reverse complement strand
GGGCGGAGCCCGCCCCCGTAGCCGCGAGCGAAGCGAGCGGCAGGCGCGCGGGAACGCGCGGGAGGCGAGCGGAGCGAGCCGGTACGGGGAGGGGGTGCGGGGGAGGGGGGCGCGCAGCGCCCCCTCCCCCGCACCCCCGTTTCTTCCGCAAGGGATGTCGCTTCAGGGCGCATCGACTGCTATATCATTGGCTCATCAAACGGAAGGGAGATGCAGCATGGTAAAGCAAGATGAGGAGTTCATTTCGCAGGCGTACCGATTGTTCGACGAGTTTTATCGGGCAGGGGCCGCTTATCGCGAGAAGTGCCGGGAAAACGAGAAGTACTGGGCGGCGAGCGAGTGGGCGGAGCCTGGGGAAGCGGAGGAACCGCAGCCGGTGACGCCGGTACTGTTTTCGACGCTGGAGTCGGTGTTGGCCGACCTGGTGGACAGCTATCCGGAGGCAATTTTGCTGGGCGAGGAGCCGCAGGACGATGACGCGGCGGCCAGACTGACGCAGCTGGTGCGCTATGTGCTCAAGCACAGGCACTACCGCAAGACCTATCGAGACAAGTGTCGCAGCGCGTTGATCAAGGGCACGTCGGTACAGGAGGTCTACTGGGACAGCGAGCTGTACGGCGGGCTGGGGGACGTGAATGTGCGGGAGTGGGACGTGGAGGCGTTCTGCTGGGATCCGCTGTTCGCCGACATCCAGCAGGGGCGCGCCTGTTTCAAGATGGGGTTCTTTCCGGAGAGCTGGTACGAGCGCAGGTATCCTGACCTGTATCCGCTGATGAAGGCGGACGGCTACGCCTATCAGCCCGCGCGGGAGGATTTCATTCGGGACGGCGAGCGGGAGATGATGCTGCTGGAGTACTGGTGGCGTGAATACCTGCCCGACGAGCAGTGCTGGCGCGTACACATGTGCAAGCTGGCGGGCGGGGTGCTGCTGGAGGACAGCCGGGACGAGCACCCGGAGGGCATGTACGAGCACGGGATGTATCCCTTCATTGTGGAGCCGCTTTACCCGATCAGCGGACAGCCGGTGGGTCGAAGCATGGTGGACGTGATGAAGAGCCTGCAGCTGTACGCCGACCGGCTGGATCAGATCATCCTGAAGAACGCGCTGACCAGCAGCCAGGTGAAGCTGCTGGTGAACCGCGGAGCCGACCTGGACGAGCGGGCGCTGATGGACGGCGAGGCCGAGCTGGTGCGCGGCGGGCGAATTGACGAGAGCGCCGTGCGGTGGATGCAGACCGCGCCGCTGGCCGCCTACGTGCCGGCCTATCAGCAGATGAAGCTGAGCGCGATCAAGGAGGAATCCGGCCAGAATCAGCTCTCGCGCGGCGAGGCGGTGGGTGGCATCACGGCTGCGTCGGCCATTCTTGCGATGCAGCAGGCGGGCAGCAAGCGCAGCCGCCTGCTGATCGAGCAGCTGTACGACGGGTTTGAACAGCTGGTGCGCATGATTGTGGACGTGATTCAGGAGAATTACACCGAGCAGCGCGTGTTCAGACTGGAAAACCGGCAGAACGAGCAGCTCTTCTACGGCGGAGAGCAGATGATGGACTTTGACGTCAACATTCAGGTGCAGAAGCAGACCGCCTACACCACGCTGTACCAGAACGAGCTGGCGCTTCAGCTGCTGAGCGCGGGGCTGATTGACAAGCCGAGCGCGCTGGAGCTGATGAGCTTTGTGGGCAAGGAACAGGTGGAGGCGCGCATGCAGCGGCAGTTTGAAGCGGCCGAGCAGGCGGCGCGGGAGGCCCTGAAGCAGACCGACGGGAAAGGAGGTGAGAAAGAGTGATAGAGGAAAGATTGAACCGAACCCCGGAGGAGGAAGCGGAAGAAGCGCAGGAGGAGGCGCAGCGACAGCTGGAGCAGGAGACTGACGAGGAGAAGGAGCTGGGCGAGGCGCAGCAGCCCGAGGAGGCGCAGGCCGAAACCGAGGAGGAACGCGAGGAGCGCGAGCGCCTGATGGAGGTCGCGGAGCTGGCGGCGAGGCTGACGCTGATGCACCGACAGGCCTGGGAAGAGGAAGCGGGCGAGGATCTGATTCTGGCGCGCGAGCTGCGCAGGCTGCACGAGGGAGAGAGCGTGCAGGAGATTCTGGCCAAGCTGAACGAGGCGCGGGATCGCCAGGCGGCCGAGCAGCTGAACATGAACCCGGAGGAGCTGATAGCGCTGCGCGAGCAGCTGCTGCGCCGCCGGGAGCAGCAGGACGCGAGGCATCGCTTTGCGCAGGCGCTGATCGCCCAGGAGGAGACGATGCGGCGGGTGCGTCCCGACTTTGACCTGACCGAGTGCATACGTCGCTATCCGGCGTTTCGCGCGCTGATTCTGGCCGGCGAGCCGGTGGAGCGCGCCGTGGCCTACCTTGACCCGGAGGCGGGCAGGCGACTGGCCGAGCAGGAGGTGGCGCAGCGCATGCGCAGGAGGGCGTCCAGGCCGCGAACCCTGAGCGCGCCCGGCCCCAGCCGCCGTCAGGTGACGGTGGACACGATGAGCGAAGCGGAGCTTCGGCGCATAGACGAGAAGCTCAAGCGCGGCGAGCACGTGCGGCTGAACTGATCGGGGGAGGTGATGGGAGGAGCGTTTGATGGGAGAATGCGTCAGGTCGCCTCCCGCGAGCGCGGAGCGCGGCGAAAGCGCCCGGCGGGGCGGTGCGAGCGAAGCGAGCGGGTCGGGGCAAAATGCGCATTGCGGCTAAAAAATGCGGATTTTGCCCCGCGGGGGGAGGTCCGGAGGGGGAATCCCCCTCCGGGGAGCCGCGCGGAGCGCGGCGGGGAA
>CAKUFB010000363.1 GCA_934647145.1 uncultured Clostridia bacterium | reverse complement strand
CGCTTCCTTGCGGCCCCGTTGGGGCCGTGGGTGGGGTGCGGGGAGGCGCGCGCCGTTCAGGCCGCCCTCCCCGGTGAAGCCGTTCCGCAGCGGCTTTGCCGCCGCGGAACGGCTACCCCTTTCACCCTGCGCTTTAGTTAAAACGTATCTCTCCAGGAGGCGCCTCATGATTGATCCCAAAATTCGCACACTGCTGATGGTGGACGCCATGGGCAGCTATACCAAGGCGGCGCAGGCGCTGTCGCTGACACAGCCGGCGGTGAGTCATCATATCAAGCTGCTGGAGCAGGAACTGGGTGTATCGATCTTCTATAAGAAAAAAACGCGCCTGAAGCCCACGCCTGAGGGCGAGATTCTGCTCCAGTACGCCCGGCGCGCGGCTGCGCTGGAGGATCAGATGCGCCAGGCGCTGGAGGACAATCGCCGCTCGCTGCGCACGCTGACCGTAGGCATCACCCCGACGGCGGCGGACATCCTGGTGCCGCAGATCCTGGCGCGGTATTGCGCGACGCATCCGGGCGTGCGCTTTCACATCGTGACCGGCCCGATCAAGAGCATCAACAACATGCTGCGCTCCTACGAGGTGGACTTCGCCATCGTGGACGGCGTGCTGCGGGGCGAGCACTATACCTCGCTTTTGATCGACACCGACTATTTGTGCCTGGTGGTGTCGCCCGAGCACCCGTTTTCGCGCCGCCAGAGCATCAGCCTGGAGGAGCTCATGCTGGAGAAGCTGGTCATCCGCCCGAAGAAGACCGGCACGCGCAAGCTGCTGGAGGGGTACCTGATCAGTCACGGGCTGAACATCGCCGACTTCAACGTCATCATGGAGGTGGACAGCGTGTCCACGATCAAGGAGCTGGTGGCCTCCAACCTGGGCGTGACCATCATCAGCCACAGCGCCTGCGAGGCCGAGGTGCACGCCGGACGGCTGTGCGTCATTCCGATCGAGAACTGCCGCATGGTGCGCGACATCAACCTGGTGTACAACGAGCAATGCCTGTGCCTGGACGTGATCGACGACATCTGTCGCCAGTACGCCTCGCTGAGGCAAAGGTAAATCCATCCGCCCTTCGATTTCGCGTCGGAGGGCTTTTTTTCGGGGCGCTGTAACGTTTCGGCGCGCCGCGTGTCTAACTGGTGAAAGGAGGCGATGAAATGGCGCGCTTTGAGGACGCATACGAGCAGTACGAGGCGCTGGTGCGCGGCTTTCTCACCCGGCTGTGCGGGGACAGGCACTTGGCTGAGGATCTGACGCAGGAGACCTTTTACCAGGCGATGCGGCATTGGAGCAGCTTTCGCGGTGAATCGTCGCTGTCCACCTGGCTGTGTACGATCGCCAAGCGGCTGTACTACAACGAGTGCCGAAGGGCGCCCAGCCTGCCTCTGCGCGAGGCCGAGGCCCGCGCGGAGGGCTCGGATCTTGCCCAGCGGCTGATCGACGGCGACCGGCGGGTCGCGCTGTTTTCACTGCTGCACAGGCTGCAGGAGCCCTTCCGGGAGGTCTTCACCCTGCGCACCTTCGGCGAGCTGTCCCACGCCGAAATCGCCGCCCTTTTCGGCAAGAGCGAGAGCTGGGCGCGCGTGACCTACCACCGGGCAAGACAACTGCTCAGACGAATGGCAGAGGAGGAAAATCTGGATGAAACGTGATTGCGAAATGGTAAGAGACCTGATGCCGCTGTGCGTGGATGGAGTGGCCAGCGAGGGCAGTCAGGAGTTCGTGGCGGCGCACGCGGCCAGCTGCAGGGAGTGCGCCGAGGTCTACCGACAGATGCGCGAGGCGCTCGCCCGTCAAAAATCCCCCGACCAGGCTCAGGCGGAGAACGATCAGGCGGCGCTGCGGATTCGCAGGCATCTGCGCGCGCGGGTGCTGCGCAGCGTACTGCTGGGGCTGCTGATCGGGCTGATCGTATGCCTGGGCGGGATTCGCACCTATGATTACCTCGCCAGCAGCTACACCCGCGCCAAGGCGCTGGACAGCTACGAGATGAGCGCCTACACCCGCGAGGCGACCGGCAGACTGGTGCTGGCCATGCGGTATCAGGGCGAGTATACGGGTTATTCAATCAAAGTCGAAAACGAGAGCGGCCGGGCGATATGCTATATCACCGCGACTCAGTCCCTGCTGCCCCGCGGCGGCGATTCCGAGGCCGGGAGCGCGCTGATCGACGCCCCGGAGGGCATCGATGCAACCGAATACGACGAAATTCGCCAGGGCACGCCCAAGCGCTACACCGTCGTCTGGACGCGCGGCGAGGAAGCGCCCGCCTGCTCCGACACGCTCGAGGCGTTCCTGCGCAACCTGGAGGAGCAGAACCGAAGCGCCATCGTGCAGGAGGACGAGTACTTCAGCTATGAGGTCGGCAACGTGCGAGAAGGCGAAGCGCCTCTCCTGCGCACCAAGGCCGAGTGGGACGCGCTGCGCGCGGAGGGCGCTCGTCTGCGCGCCGCCGCGCCGGAGCTCCAGCCAGACGATGACTAAATGCCGCCGGGCAGGCTGAGCCTGCACCCGGTTGCTACCGCCGGTTCTATCGACGAATTCGGGAACCATAAATTCGAGTTCCCGAATTCTGCCCACTCGAACCCCACCGCCCGCGCTGCGGGCACCTCCCCTTTCAGGGGAGGCATGTCTCCAAAGCGTAAAAAGGCTCCCATGAAAGGGGTGGCATGTCTCCGAAGCGTAAAAGGCGCCCATGAAAGGGGAGCTGTCGCTGAAGGCGACTGAGTGCTCTGGCCCCGAAGATGCGGACAAGCGAAAAGTGTGGTAAACTAAGACCAACACAGAAGGAGGCCGCAAAGGAT
>CAKUFB010000362.1 GCA_934647145.1 uncultured Clostridia bacterium | reverse complement strand
CTTTGCGGCCTCCTTCTGTGTTGGTCTTAGTTTACCACACTTTTCGCTTGTCCGCATCTTCGGGGCCAGGGCAGAAGGAGTGAAAGAGCGGGGAGACGGGTGGGGCGGAGGGATGGGGGATGCGCGGACGGTCTGCCTGCAAGAGACTGAAAACGGGGAGTTTGGACGGCCGGTCTGCAAAGGAGCGAAAGCGCGGGGAGACGGGTGAAGCGGAGGGACTGGGGATGCGCGGACGGTCTGCCGGTCGGGACTGAAAACGGGGAGGTTGGACGGTCGGACTGCAAAGGAGCGAAAGCGCGGGCTGTTGGGAGACGGGTGGGGCGGAGGGATGGGGGATGCTCGGACAGTCTGCAAGGGACTGAGACGGGGAGCTTGGGCGGTCGGCCTGCAAAGGAGCGAAGGCGCGGGGCGCGGCCGACAGTTCTTTTGAAAATATCATTACATTGCAAATGTATGACGGAAATATTTAGAATTTTTGTTTTGAAGCAGGAGTGAGCGTAACTATGTCGAAATATGTGAATACAGGCAAGGTATCATCTCTCAAAGGGCGCCTTGCCGCGCTCCGCACAAACGAAGGAAAAAACCGGCGCGGCATGCCGGGTATACGCTCAGGCGCGCAAAAACGAGGCGCGAGACAACGAAGGAGGTACACCCGCGGTGAACAACCGAACGAACAACACTCATGACAGGCATACCCCCGCGAAACGGCTGCTCTGCGGCCTGATGGCGGCGCTGCTGCTTCTGATCTGCCTTCCCGCGACGGTCGCGCAGGCGGCCGGGGACGGCATGATCCGCGTGAAGCTGACCAAGCTGGGCAGCGGCCTTTCAAGCATTACGCTCAGAACCAGCGGCGGCTACGCCTGCGCGGGCAAGACGATCGCCAGCGGCTCGACGGTCAAGGTCGAGCAGAACGGCTCGAGCCTGACGCTGTCGGTCAACGGGCAGCAGGTGACCAGCGGCTCGCAGATCGCGCTCAACCGCCTGTCGGGCGGCCTGTCCAGCGGCGTGAAATTCACCTCGCCCTCGAAGTCGAACACCTTTCACGCCGACCTGATCTTCTCGGTCAACGGCGGGATTCAGACGGTGGCGAGGATGTACATCGAGACCTACCTTTACGGCGTGGTGGGCTATGAGATGTCCAACAGCTATCCGATTGAGGCGCTCAAGGCTCAGGCGGTCGCCGCGCGCACCTACGCCCTGCGCGCCAAGAAGTCCTCGGGCAGCTACGACGTGACGGACAACACGAACAGCCAGGTCTTTTATGGCTACTCCGCCAGCCAGAAAAACGTCATCAGCGCGGTGGACGGCACGCGCGGCGTGTGCCTGACCACCGGCTCGGGCGCGTACGCCCAGTGCTTCTACACCGCCAGCAACGGCGGCCAGACCGAGAGCACCGCCAACATCTGGGGCGGCTCGGCGTCGTATCTGGTGGTTAAGGACGACCCGTACGACCTGGAAAACCCCGGAAGCCGGGTCAAGAGCGCGCTGATTCCGAAAAACGGCAGCCTGAACGCGGCGCTTGCCCAGGCGCTGCTGGACGCGGCTGATTCGCAGCTCGACGCGGCCGGCCTGAAGTCCTCCGGGCGCAAAATTACCGGGATTTCCGAGGTGACGCCGCACACGCCCAAGTACGCCGCCCCCAGCCGGGTCTATACGAAGCTGCGCTTCACGCTGACCGCGACCGACGGCAAAAAAACCGCCCAGGCGACCGTGAACCTGGCCACCTTCGGCGGGGTGGAGGACATGCTGGGCCTGTCGATCAATTCCTCCAGCAACGAGATCGTGTCGGTCGAGGAGAGCGGCGCGGCCTTTACGCTGAGCTTCCGGCGATTCGGGCACGGCGTGGGCATGAGCCAGCGCGGCGCGCAGCAGATGGCCGGCGCGTACGGCAAGAGCTATAAGGACATCCTTTCCTTCTATTACCCGGGCACGAAGGCGTCTGCCCGCTCGCTGGGCGAGAGCCTGTACGGCGCGGGCGGCGAGGTCATCGGCGGCGAGACCGACCCTGAAGAGACGCTCTCCTACGGCAGCAGTGGCGAGGCGGTGAAGGAGCTGCAGCGCAATCTGCAGGCGCTGGGCTTCTTTGAGGGCAATATCGGCGGCAATTACCTGACGCTGACCGAGCAGGCGGTCAGGGCCTATCAGAGCGCGCGCGGCCTGACGGCGGACGGCGCAGCCACCCCCGAGCTGCAAAAGCGCATCGCGCAGGAGGCGCAGGGCGGCGGGCAGCCGACTCCCGCGCCCGAGCAGTACCCGCTGGCGCTCATCCAGATGCCCAATAGCGGCGTGCGGCTGAACGTGCGCAAGGGGCCGGGCACCGGCCATAAGATCGTCGGCCGGGTGACCCACGGTACGCAGGTGGAGGTGACGGGCGCGAGCGGCAGCTGGTCGCAGATCCGCACCGGCGAGCTCGAGGGCTACGTCATGACCAGCTACCTTCAGATGATCGAGGCGACGGCCACCCCCGCGCCCTCCGAAACGCCCGCGCCCGACGGCGAGACGCTGTCCTACGGCAGCAGCGGCGAGGCGGTTAAGGCGCTTCAGCGCAGGCTGAAGGAGCTGGGGTACTTTGGCGGCGAGGTCGGCGGCAACTACCTGGCCAAGACCCAGGAGGCGGTGCAGGCCTTCCAGCGGGCAAACGGCCTGAATCCGGACGGTATCGCCACGCCCGAGCTGCAGAAGCTGATCTTCGGCGCGCAGGCGACCGCGACCCCCGCGCCTGAGCCCACGCCCGAGCCCACGCAGGCGCCCGAGACCGGACGAGGCGGTGTGGTGAACATCAGCGGCTCGAAGCTGAACCTGCGTCAGAAGGCCAGCACCTCGTCAAAGA
>CAKUFB010000361.1 GCA_934647145.1 uncultured Clostridia bacterium | reverse complement strand
GTTTCCTTGCAGTTTTTGCGCCCGGAAATCTCTTAGATTTCAGCAAAAACTGGTGAGGGTGGCAGTGGCGGGGGAGCGTGCTTCCCCGTCCACCAGCTTGTCAAAACCTTTTTGACAAGCTGAGGCTGTCGCGGCAGAAATAATCCGCGACAGCCTATTTTTCCTCTTGATTCGGCCGGATGTGTAGTATATAATGAAAGAAAAACCGTGTCGCAATGGAGGAAAGGGGAGGACGGAATGCTGGCGGTTGTGCTGAGCTATGGCCTGATCGGAATAGACGGCTATCCGGTGCGGGTCGAGGTGAACCTGTCCGGCGGGCTGCCGCAGTTTGACCTGGTGGGTCTGCCCGACGCGGCGGTCAAGGAATCGCGCGAACGCGTCCGGACGGCGCTGAAGAACAGCGGCTTTGCTTTTCCGGACGGGCGGCTGACCATCAACCTGGCGCCTGCCGACCAGAAAAAGGAAGGCCCGGCGTTCGACCTGCCGCTGGCCGTCGGCATCCTGACGGCGAGCGGCCGCGTTCCGCCCTCGCAGGTCGAGGGGACGGCCATGCTGGGCGAGCTTTCGCTGGACGGAACCATCCGTCCGATTCACGGCGTGCTGCCCATGCTCATCAGCGCGCTGGAGCAGGGCGTCGGGCGCATCATCATCCCGCAGGACAACGCCGAAGAGGTGCGCTGCGTGGAGGGCATCGAGATTTACCCGGCAAATCACCTCAGGCAGGTCGTTTCGCACCTCACCGGCGAGCGCCCGATCGAGCGGCTGAAGACGGTCGAGTATCGCCGGCTGCTGGGCGAGCGCGTTCCCGCGGTGGATTTTTGCGACGTCAAGGGGCAAAAGAGCGCCAAGCGCGCGCTGGAAATCGCCGCGGCGGGCGGCCATAACGTGCTGATGATCGGCCCGCCCGGCTCGGGCAAAACGCTCATGGCGCGCTGCATCCCCACGATTCTGCCCGACATGACCTTCGAGGAGGCGCTGGAGACCACGCGCATTCACAGCGCGGCCGGCCTGCTCAACGGCGGCTCGCTGCTGGTGGAGCGCCCGTTCCGCACGCCGCATCACACGGCCTCCTCCGTTTCCCTGATCGGCGGGGGACGGCAGGCGCAGCCGGGCGAGATTTCCAAGGCGCATAACGGCGTGCTGTTCCTGGACGAGCTGCCCGAGTACTCGCGGGACGTGCTCGAGTCGCTCCGCCAGCCGATGGAGGACGGCTTCGTGACCATCACGCGCGTCTCCGCTCAGTCCACCTATCCCTCGGGCATCATGCTGGTCTGCTCCATGAACCCCTGCCCGTGCGGCAATTACGGCTCGCGCACGCAGACCTGCCGCTGCTCCAGCGGGGAGATCCGCAGGTACTTAAACCGCGTCTCCGGCCCGCTGCTCGACCGCATCGATCTGCACATCGAGGTGGAAAGCGTGCCCCCGGAGCGCATCGCCGAGAATTCGCAGGAGGAGTCCTCCGCGCAGATTCGCCAGCGGGTGGAAAAGGCGCGCGAGGTGCAGCGGGCGCGCTACGCCGGGGAGAAAATCACCTGCAACGCCCGGCTGGACGCCAGCTCGCTGAACCGTTACTGCGTGCTTTCAGACGCGGCCCGCGGCATGCTGATGAAGGCGGGACAGAGCATGGGCCTGAGCAATCGCGCCCTGACCCGCGTGCTGAAGGTCTCGCGCACCATCGCCGATCTGGCGGGCAGCGAGCAGATCGAGCTGCCGCATGTGGCCGAGGCGGTGCAGTACCGCTCGCTCGACCGCAAGTACTGGGGATAAGGGAGGCGCTTCATGAACGATTCCACCGCGCTCGTCTGGCTCTCGAGCATACAGGCGCTGACCGGGAAGAATTTGGAAAAGCTGCTGGCGGCGTTTCCCGAGCCGGGGGCGCTCTGGGACGAGCCGAATCTCGCCCTGCGCGTGCTGGGCGCGAGGGCCATGACCGCCCTGAAGGCGGCGCACAGCGAGGCGTATGTGGACGATCTGCTGTGCGCGCTCGAGGAAAAAAACGTTCGCGCGCTGACGCTGCTGGACGACGACTACCCTTCCCGGCTGCGCGCGATCGACGACGCCCCGCCCGTTTTGTACCTGCGCGGCGCCCTGACGGAGCTTACGCGCGCCGCCGCCATCGTGGGCACGCGCAAGAGTACGGTCGACGGCCGCCTGACCGCCGAGCATATGGCGCGCGAGTTGGCCGAAGGGGGCGTGGCGGTCGTCAGCGGCATGGCGGACGGCATCGACTCCGCCGCGCACCTGGGGTGCCTGGAGGCCGGCGGCCAGACGATCGCCGTGCTGGGCTGCGCGATCGACGGCTGCTACCCGCCGGAGAACCGCGCCCTGCTCGAGCGCATACTGGACGAGGGCGGCTGCGTCCTCTCCGAGCACGCTCCGGGCGTTAAAACCCGCGCGTACCACTTCGCCTGGCGAAACCGCATCATCAGCGGCCTTTCCCAGGCGGTGATCGTGGTGGAGGCCGGGGAAAAGTCGGGCGCGCTCATCACCGCGCGGTACGCCCGGCAGCAAAGCCGCGAGCTCTTCGCCGTGCCCGGCTCGATCTACTCTCAGGCCAACCGCGGCTCGAACCGCCTGCTCGTCTGCGAGGCGCACGCCGCGCTTTCGGCCGAAGAGGTTTTCGCGCAGATGTCCTGGCGGCACGACGCGCCGGCGCCTGCGCAGGCCGAGGAGCTCGAGATGGACGCGCAGAGCCGTCAGATCGTCGAATTCCTGCAAAACGACGAAAAAACATTTGACGAAATCGTTAATGAGTTGAAAATTGAAGCGTGGGAGCTCAATTCACTCTTGACAATCCTTGAAATGCAGGGAATAATAAGACAGTCGGCCGGCAAG
>CAKUFB010000360.1 GCA_934647145.1 uncultured Clostridia bacterium | reverse complement strand
CCCCTGTCCGGGCGGCACAGCCGCCCGGGCGAATACACCAAACCAGGGAGGTATTACCCATGCAGAACGCACCCGATTTCTGGAAAACCGACCTTGAGACCATCGCCGCCTGGGCGAAGCGGGCAAAGCGCGCGCAGGTACGGAGCCTGTGCAGGAGCGCCGGCGGCCGCGACGTCTGGGCCTTTGCCTACGGAGAAAAGCAGGAGCTCAGCCGCCGCGCCAACTACAGCTCGGCCTGCGGCGCGCACGATAGGAGCTGCTACGCGCCCATAAAGGGCAAAAAGCCGGTCGTGGCGCTGCTGGGCGCGGTACACGGCGGCGAAACCGAGGGCACGGCCGCGCTGGTCAACCTGATCTCGCTCATGGAAACCGGAAAGGACCTGCGCGGCGACGCGTATCCCTCGCTGGTCGAGGCGGCGGAGGGCGTGCGGCTGGTGATCGTGCCGGTCTGCAACGCGGACGGCCGCGCGCGCGTTCAGCCCGCCTCGATGATCGGCTGCACCGGGTACGAGCTGCGATACTGGATGCAGGGAACCTGGAAGGACGGCAGCCTGTGCGGCTGGCCGGACTGCAAAAAGCAGCACCCGATCAAGGACTATGTGGATTTCCTGGGCGGGTACTACAATGACGACGGCGTGAACCTGATGCACGACAACTTCTTCCATCCGATGGCGCGCGAGACGCAGGCGCTGCTCGACCTGTGCGACGCGGAGGCGGCCGACTGGGTGATCCAGATGCACGGCGGCTCCAACTCGGTCAACGACCTGCTGCAGCCCGACTACGTCACCCTCGAGTGCCAGCAGGCGGTTCGGAACCTCTCCATCCGCTGCGATGAGGCCGCAAAGGCGCAGGGACTCGCCTTCCACGTGCGCGACCTGCCGGGCAGGGAACAGGGCGCGACGCCGCCCTCCTTCAACCTGACCAGCGCGCTGCATCACGTCTGCGGCGCGGCCAGCGCGACCTTTGAGAGCAATCAGTGCATCATCGACCAGCCCGGCACGCACTACACCTGTGAGCAGGTCTACGCCTCGCACCGCATACTCTTTGAACAGTTGCTGCGCACGGTTCGCGGCGAATAACCGAAGAAAAACGCACCGCCCCTGAGAAATAACCTGGCAGGGGCGGCTCGTTTTATCATTACAAGGCGAAAAGGTTCGTTGTCAGGCGGCTTTCATCAGACGTAGCGCCGCATCTGCTTGAGCGCGGCCTTTTCCAGGCGGGAAACCTGCGCCTGAGAAATGCCGATTTCCGAGGCGACCTCCATCTGCGTGCGCCCCTCGAAAAAGCGGCGCTCGATGATGCCGCGCTCGCGCGCGTCCAGATGCTCAAGCGCCTGCTGAAGGGCCAGCGAGCGCACCCAGTCGTTTTCGCTGACCCGGGTATCGCGCACCTGATCCATCACGCAGACCGCGTCGCCGCCCTCCTGAAACACCGGCTCAAACAGCGAAACCGGATCCTGTATGGCCTCCAGCGCGAACACCACGTCGGCCTCCTCCTGCCCGAGCGCCCGGGCGACGTCGGCCATGGACGGCTCCACGCCGCATTTGCCCGTCAGCTCTTCGCGGGCGCGCAGCGCCCTGTAGGCCAGGTCGCGCAGGGAGCGGCTGACGCGGATCGGGTTGTTGTCGCGCAGGTAGCGGCGAATTTCACCGATGATCATTGGCATGACGTTCGGCTGTCGAAAAGGCGCGCGCGTCGCTTCAGGTCGCTTCCAGCGGGACGGAATCGGGCGTTTTCGGGGCCGTATCGGGCGCTTTTGAGGCAGGCTGCGCGGCCGGGGCAGACTGCGGCGGCTGACAGGCGGCTCGCACCCTTTGAAGCTGGGCGTGCCGTCCGGTGATGCTGGAGTAGAGCGCGTGCGAAGGCCGGAAGACCGGCGTTTGAATTGGCGGCGGATTTTGCGCCGGCCCGGGCGGCGGCGAAGGCGGGGAGGGCGGCGCGGGGGAAAAGGTCTCGACGGTCTGCGGCGCGATGGGATACAGGCAGCGCGCCATGCGGAAAAGCGCGTGAACGGACATTTGAATCACCTCGTCTGATTCTATGCGGCCTTTTCCCGCGCGATGACTTCCGGCGCGGCGTTCGGTCAAAAACGCCGGGAACGCTTGATTCCCGGGCGATGCGGGTATATAATGGAAGCGGTCGGTACGAATCGCATCGTGATGAAGGAGGATGAACGGCATGACGAAGGAACTGCGGGCGTTTGTGACGGAGAAGACGAAGGAGCTGCTGAACGTGCCCTACTGCTGCCCCGAAGCGAGGGCGGCTGCGCAGGCCTGGCTGGAGGCGGCCGGAACCGCGCGCGAGGCCGAGGAAACCCGGAAATACCTTGCCGAGCTGGCGGAGGACATCGAGCCGATCGACGGCCTGATCGCCTTTGCGGGCTCCGACGCGGCGAAAGCGCACCTGGGCGAAGAGAATGCAAAGGCCATGCTCGCCCACGCGAAGGAGCTCAAGGCCGCGGGCGCGAAGTACTGCGACTGCGAGGCCTGCTCCGCGGCGGCGGCCATTGTGGCCAAGAAGGAAGAGCTGCTCTGATCAGATCGCGGCTTCAGGGGGGGACGCTTGCCGGAAGGCAGGCGTTCTTTTCATATCGCGGAGACTGCCGAGGGGGAGATGGGCGCGGCGGAAGGTCAGGGAACGCGGACGGCTGACGCGCAAAGGAGCGAAAGCGCGGGGAGACGGGTGAAGCGGAGGGATGGGGGATGCTCGGACAGTCTGCAAGGGACTGAAAACGGGGGGCTTGGGCGGTCGGACTGCGAATGAACTGGTAACGAAAACGCGGACAAATGAAAAGGTTGTCGAGGAATCAAGCGGCGAACAGCTGCTCAAAGGCTAC
>CAKUFB010000359.1 GCA_934647145.1 uncultured Clostridia bacterium | reverse complement strand
TCTGGGGAGGCGCGCGCCGTTCAGGCCGCCCTCCCCAGCGTCCCGCCCTGCGGCGGCATTGCCGCCGCAGGGCGGCCGGGGGAGGCTCCGCTTCGCTTCGCGCTCCCCCAGACCCCCACCGAAGTTTGTGTGCTGGCAGGCAGTGCCTGCCCCCACCTGCTGCCGCGCATTCTGGCGACGAATTCGGGAACCATAGATTTGAGTTCCCGAATTCTGCGCCTGTGAACCCCACCGCCTGCGCTGCAGGCACCTCCCCTTTCTGGGGAGGCACGGTCGACGCGGCCAGAGCGCCCCTGAAAGAAGGAAGTCGTCGCTGAAAGCGGCTGCGGGGGCGCCAGGCTCATCCGGCCAGGCGTTCCCCCATCTTCTCAAGCGCGCTGCGGTAGACGCGCTGAGCCTGACGCTCACACAGATAAACCCTGTGCGCGATGGCGCACCAGCTCTTGCTTTCCTCATGGCGCAGGCGCACGATCTGGCGCTGGAACGGATCCAGGCAGTCCAGCAGCCGGTCGTAGAGCGCCTGTTCCTGAGCGGCCAGCGCAATATCGCGCCGCAGCATGTCGTCCGTTCGGCGCAGCCAGCTGTACCCGCCCGCCTGCGCGCAGGGCGGCGCGAGCTGCTCCGCCGGCCGGGAGGCCAGCTCCAGCAGCCGGCGCTCAATGCTCAGGCGTTCCTTCTCCAGCGAGGCGAGCAGCTGCCTGCGGCGGGTAAAGCCGCACAGTATGCGGAAGGCCTCGGCCTGAGATTCCGTCAATCGGCGTTTTGCAGGCATACTCACATCTCCTCTCTGCGGCACAGCTGACACAGCGCCCGCTGCGCGCGCCCGGCAGTCTCTCCCGCGTATTCGAGCGCGCGGAGCAGGGAGCGCACCGCCGAGCGTTCCGCGTCGCCCGGCGCCTGCTCCAGCGCCAGCCGCCAGGCAGCGGCGTTTGCGCGCAGACAGTTTTCCTCCCTCAGCGCGTGAATCCAGAGCTCCCTGCGAGTCATTCCGGTCTTTCTCTTCATCCACAGAGTATCCATATTGGTTACTTCCTTTCCATAAAAAATGAGGTTATGCACACCGCCCCGCGTGTGTAACCACAATGGTTATTTACATTCTACCACAGGCGGCAAAAAATGCAAGTATTCCGCACGACATTTAACATACTCTTCTTTTTTGCGCGCTTTCCTGTAACCGTTCTGTTTGCTAAAATATTCGTATCATCATGCACAACAGGCAGGTGTAAATACGGTGTCCTTTGGAGAGAGCCTGCGCAGACTGCGCATACACAGCAACATGACCCAGGAAGAGCTGGGACGTCTCCTCGAAAAAAGCAAGAACAATATCTCACAGTATGAAACTGGCAAGCGGGAGCCTGACCTGGCGACGCTCCTTCGCCTGGCTCAGCAGTTCCATGTAACGACGGACGAGCTGCTGGGTCGTCCCGCCCTCTTTCGCAGCGTGCGGATCTATGACCGATACAGCCTGGTCGATCGCAGCTGCCCGATCGAATGGCGTATGGTTCCCTGCGGCGAGCTGGACGAGGGCGAATACCTGTTCTATCGCGTGGGCGATCACTCCATGAACAGCATGCGCATCCGCAAGGGCGACACGCTGCTCATTCGCCTGGAAAAAGCGCCGCGCAGCCATGAGCTGGCCCTGTTTCTGGTGGACGGCGCGCCCTGCGTTCGTATGCCCATGATTCAGCCGGACGGCCGCGTCCTGCTGATCTCCGGCGACCTCAATATCCCGCCCAAGCTCATCGCGCGGGAGAAGCTGGACATGGTGGGCGTCGTGGTTCGGGTCGAGTTTGAACCCGCAAGCGACGTTCGCTGACGCATACGAACAGGAGGAAGCGCTTCATGCTGCATGTCATCATCAATCCCACTGCGGGCAAGGGATACCCGCTGACGCTGCTTGCGCAGATTCGCGCGGAGCTGGATAGGCGCGGCGTTGAATACGCCGTCATGGAAACCGAGTATCCCGGTCACGCAACCGAGCTTGCGCGCAGGGCGGCGGCATCCGGCGCAGACATCGCGGCCTGCGGCGGGGACGGTACGCTCTGCGAGGCGCTCTGCGGCCTGTTGGGCAGCCGGTCCACGCTCTACATCGTGCCCTGCGGAACCGGCAACGACTTTATCAAGGCCTTCTACGGCCTCTCCCGCGACCCGATCCAGGCGTTCTGTCAGCAGCTCGACGGCCAGGAGATTCTCGTGGACTGCGGCCGCTTCAATCAGGGCGCGTTTCTTAACGTCGCGGGCGCGGGCTTCGACGTCGAGGTGCTCACCCAGCTCGTGCGCTTCAAGGATCGCGGCAAGGGCCTCAAGCCCTACCTCTACGCGGTCGCAGCGGCGCTCGGGCGCTTCAGGCCGCTTGTCTGCGAGGTTGAGCTGGACGGCAGGGTCTCCAGTCGCTGCCTGACCATACTGTCCATCGCCAACGGTCAGTACATCGGCGGCGGCATGCGCGTCGCCCGGGACGCAAGGCTCGATGACGGCCTGTTCGACGTGCTGCTGGTCAGGTGCGTGCCGCGGTTCGTCATCGCGCTGCTCTTTCCGCTCTTCATCACCGGCTCGTTCGTGCGCCTGCCCATCTGCGAGCACGTGCGCTGCCGCGAGGTCGTCGTGCGCGCCAGGGACATGATCGTCAACGTGGATGGCGAGCTGCACAGGGCGGAAGAGGCTCGCTTCACGCTGCAGCCCGGCAGCATCCGCATGCGCCGTCCGTCCTTCGCGAAGACTTAACGCGTCAAACAGCCCGTTTTCCCTTGACGAAACCTCTCCGCAGAGTTATAATGTACAAGCACGTTCGGAAAGGAACTGCATGTGCCCGTAGCTCAGCCGGATAGAGTGTTTGGCTACGAACCAAAAGGTCGCGGGTT
>CAKUFB010000358.1 GCA_934647145.1 uncultured Clostridia bacterium | reverse complement strand
AGATTTGAGGCGCGGCACCTGGCCGGGGAGCTTGCTTCCCCGTCCACCAGCTTGTCAAAACCTTTTTTGACAAGCTGACCGCGCCGCGAAGCGGCGCAGGGGGCTCCGGGGGAGTTCCCCCGGAAAAACAGGATGCGGTGAGGAGGAAACATGGCTTCTCAGAAAAACAAAAAGAAAAGACGGCGCAGGGCGTCTCGGGCGGCGGTGTATTTTTCCGCGGCCGGGGCGCTGATTGCACTTTTGGGTGGAATACTGTGCTGGCCGGGCTGGGCGGCGGTTCTGCTGCTTGCGGCGGCGGCGCTGCTTGCCCTGCCGCTTTTGATGAAAAGACGGCCCAGGCGCGCGGTTTCGGTGTTGATTGCCTGCGGCTGCATACTGATTGCCGCAGGATTTGCGCTGCGGTTTGCCCGGGCCAACGTGGGCTGGCAGAGCTACCCGCGAAACGCCCGGACGGTTGACCTGAGCGGAAAAGGCCTTCGGAGTCTGGATGCGCTGGCGCAGTTTCCCTCGCTCGAGCAGGCGGATGTGCGCGACAATTCGGGCATGGACGTGGGAAAGTACGCTTCGCAGACGCTTGAGCGCCTGGACGCGCGCGGCTGCGGCCTGACGGAGGAAGCGTATGAAACGCTCAGCGCGCGCATGCCGGACTGCCTGATCCTGAGCGAGGGCGCGAGGTCGCTTCGCGCGGCGCGCCTGACGACGGACGAGGTTTGCGAGGCGCTGCGGGCGACGCCGGGCATTGCGGCGGTTGACCTGACGGACATGCGCCTGACGGGCGAGGAGGAGACCGCGCTGCGCGGCGAGTTCCCGGACGTACGGTTTTACCGCGTGCTTGACGCGGATGGCGAGGCTCATCAGAGCACGGAAAAGCAGGTTCGCCTGCACGTGAGCGGCTATGACGAGGCGCTTGATCTGCTGGCGCAGTTTGAGTCGCCCGAGTCGGTGGAGCTGACCGGCGCGTCCTTCACGGCGGAGCAGGCGCTCGCGCTGAAGGAAAGACTGGGCGAGGCAGTACTGACCTGCACGCTCCTGATGGACGGGCAGGAGGTACGTACCGACGCGCAGGACATGACCTGGTCGGGAGGCGTTCAGGAGCTTGCGCAGGCACTGCCGCTGTTTGATTCGCTTCAGAGCGTCGAGCTGACCGGGGAGCGGACGCTCGAGGAGCTCGAGACCCTGCGCGCGGCCTGTCCGGAGGCGGCGCTGAGCTTCAGCTATCGCGGGACGTGGTTCGCGCCCGGCGGGGAAGTGCAGACGGATGTGCTTTCGCTGGACGAGGTTCGGAGAATCCAGGCGCTGTGTCCCGGGGTACGGCTCGCCTGGACGGTCGAGGTGCTGGGGAAGGCCCTGTCCAGCGGGGACAAATCGCTCGATTTTGGTTCGCAGGCGGTCACGGACGAGCAGGTGGACGCGCTGTGTCAGGCGCTCGACATGCTGCCGGGCCTTGAAGAGGTGCTGCTGTACGAGAGCCGGCTGAGCTTCGAGAGCATGGACAGGCTGTTCGACGGCTATCCGCAGGTATTCTTCGGCTTTACCACGCGGCTGGATAATTACAAGGTGAGAAGCGACGTGACCGCCTTCTCCACCCTGAAAAACTCGCGCAAGCCCTACTATAACCAGGACGATATGTACTTCCTGCGCTACTGCCGCAACCTGCAGGCGCTCGATCTGGGTCACAACAAGATTACGGACGTTTCGTTTCTGAGCTGGTTCCCGCACCTGAAGGTGCTGATACTGGCCGACAACGACATCACCGATTACACGCCGATCGGCCAGCTGACCGAGCTGGAATACCTAGAGCTGTTCATGAACGAGGCCGGGGATTTTGCGCCGCTTGCCTCGCTCAGGAATCTGAGGGATCTGAACGTATGCTACAACCTGGCTGCGGGGCAGCAATCGATCGATGACGTGACGCCGATTTATCAGTGCACAAAGCTCGAACGCTGCTGGATGTCGCACAACCGGATTTCCGCTCAGCAGCAGGCCGATCTGCGCGCCGCGCTGCCCGGGTGCAAGTTCAACTTCACGGTGGAGCAGTCCACCGGCAGCGGCTGGCGCCGGCATCCGCGCTATAACGTGGTGCGCGACATGATGAAGTCGAGGGTATACAAGCCCTTTGAGTGAGGTGGACGCATGGGCAGGCAGAGCGATTCCTGGCGGCGGGAGGAACAGGCCCGCCGGAAAAAGAACTTTCGCCGGGCGCGCAGGCTGATGATCCTGGGCGGGATTATCGCCTGTCTGGCGGTTTCGCCGGGGGCGAGGGAGAAGCTTTCGAGCGCTGTGCACCTGGACGTGCTGCTGAATGGGCAGGGGGACTTTTCCCAGCGCCTGACCGACTACCTGACCTCCTTCAAGGGCGGGCGGCAGGCGCGCGAGGACATCCTGCTGGTCAACTTCGACCACCCGCTGCCGGAAGACTATCAGCCGAAGAAGCTGGTATGCCTGTATGAGCAGCGGCATTCATTTCGCCTGGCCGCGACTGACATCTACCTCGAAAAGGAGGTTTACGAGGCGATGGAGCGCCTGTTTTCCGCCGCGGAGAAGGCGAACGTCAACGGCTATATCGTCACCAGCGGCTACCGCAGCACCGAAAAGCAGCAGGAGATCTACGAGCAGTCCGGTCAGGGGCTGGCGAACCGGCCGGGCTACAGCGAGCATCAGACCGGGCTGGCGTTCGACGTGACCACGCGGTACGATTCGGGCGGGTTTCAGGACACCGAGCAGTACAGGTGGCTCGCCGCCCACTGCGCAGAGTACGGCTTCATCCTGCGCTATCCCGAGGGCAAGCGGGACGTGACCGGCATCGAGCCCGAATACTGGCACTACCGCTACGTGGGCGTGTCCGCGGCAAGGGAGATTATGC
>CAKUFB010000357.1 GCA_934647145.1 uncultured Clostridia bacterium | reverse complement strand
AGGTACGCGACCGCCCAGGCCGCGTCGAGCAGGTAGTCCGGATAGCGCGCCTGCGGGTACATCCGGTACTCGGCCGAGGCGAACCCCAGGCCGTGCGCCACCGCATTTTCTGCGAGCGCCTCGCAGCGGCGGTCTCCGCTTTCCAGACCGCCGCCGTGGAACCAGAGCACCAGGTCGTAGCCGTCCTGGTCGGGCGCGTACAGATCCAGCAGCATGCCGCTGCGGGAATAGACCACGTCTTTTGTGATGCGCATGTGAAAAACCTCCTTAAAGACCGGTTGCGGGTATTCAGAACTCCGCGTCGTGTTCGCGGAAAAAGTCGCGGTAGGTGCGCACGCTGGCGATCTGCGTCCAGGGGCGCACGCAGACCGGGTCGGCGTCCAGGTCGTACACCTTCGCGCCGCGCGTGGAGAGCAGAAAGGGCGAGTGGGTGGAGAGAATGAACTGGCAGCGGTAAAAGCGCGCCGAATTGACCAGGTATTCCTGCAGCTCCAGCTGGCGCTCGGCGGACAGGCTGTTTTCCGGCTCGTCGAGCAGGTAGAGCGCGTCCTCCCGGATGGTGTCGGTGAAGTAGGCCAGGGCGCTTTCGCCGTTCGAGCGCTCGGGCAGGTTGGCCATGTGGTTTTTGCGCACATAGGCCGACTGGGTGAGCCGCTGGGCCGCGACGTGGCGCTTGAGCTCCTCGTAGTCGGCCATGCTGCGCATGCGGTAGGCCGAGTGCTTGGCCTCGGTGTACTCGTCGAAGAGCGCCTCGCGCTTCTGATCCACGCCCTCGTTGATCGCGCGCAGGTTCAGCATGTAGTCGAACACGTCGTCGCTGGTGACCAGGCGGCTGGCCTGCAGGAAGGAGCGACCGGCGCGGGGGTCGAGCTGCGCGCGGCACAGGCGCACGTAGTCGGGGAAAAAGCTGCTGCGGTTGCCGGGCGTGTCCCGCGCGACACCCAGCTTCTCGGCGATGAGGTTGAGCAGCGTGGACTTTCCGCAGCCGTTGCCGCCGCACAGGATGGTGATCGGCTCGAAGGTCAGCTCGGGCAGCTCGCGCCGCGCAAACACGCCGAAGGGATAGACCGTGTTGTAGCAGCGGCGCATGATATTGTTGGTGAACTGCTCCTCCACGCCGGGCGAAGGAATGGCGAAGCGCTCCAGGTAAATCATAAAAAGCCTCCCGTCGCGGCGTATTGTATACCACTATGGTACCGCGGCGAGAGGCTTCTGTCAAGGAAGTTCGGGGATTTTTCCGGGGGGCTGCAGGGAGCACTCAAACTGGGCGAGCACGCGCATGACCTCGTCCGCGCCGAGCGTTTCGCGGACGGAGGCGGGGTCGAGCGGCGCGCCCTCAAGCTGCGGGACGAACACGTCCTGCAGGCGGGTTCCCTCGGGCATGGAAACGCCGGAGAGCGCCTGCGCGAGCTGGTCGGTGGTCAGCGCGTCCTTCGGAAAGGCGACGTGCGGGGCGGCCGGGTCGCACAGGGGCGGCAGCAGCGCGTCGTCGTCCTCGGGGAAGGCGGGCTCAAGGCCCAGCGACCGGGCCAGGAAGGCGGCGATTTCGAAGCGATCCTGCGAGGTCCAGGAGTGGGTGGTCGGGGTGGTCAGCGCCTGAAACCGGTCGCCCGCGCCCAGCTGCTCGTAGGCCGCCTGCACCTTGCGGGCGTTGCGCCTGAACAGGTCGAAGGGAATCAGGTTGTCCAGCGTGCCCTGCTCGAGCAGCAGCGGCCGGGGCGCGAACAGACTGAGCAGCTCCCACATTTCGAGCCGCCCGGCGTAGTGGGGCAGCAGGTTGCAGGCGCAGTGGCGGCGCTCCTTCTGCAGGATATAGCTGAATTCGGAAGGGTAGCCGCTGGCCGAGAGCGCGGAGAGCTCCGGGCACAGCGCGGCCAGGAAGGTACACAGCGTGCCGCCGCCCGAGTTGCCGCAGGCGCCGATGCGCGTCTCGTCCACGAAGGGCTGCGCGGCCAGGTACCTGACCCAGGCGACGGTCTCCATGACGATCAGCCCCTGCAGGCTCAGTCCGCAGTAAAACGGCGCGACGCAGTGCGCGTGGCCGAACGGGGCGCGCTCGCCCTGGCCGATGTTGTCGCCCAGCAGCACATACGCGCCCTGAAGCGCCAGCCGCTGCGCCATGCGCTGATAGCAGTCGGTCAGGCGGCCCTCCTCGCCGTGCCCCGGGCAGACCAGCACGAGCGGCCGCTTTCCGCCGCCGTCCGGGCGATACAGACTGGCCGAGCCGTAAAACCGCTCCCAGGATTCAAAGAGCAGGTGCTCGACCGAATAGCCTTCGAAGCGCTCCAGGGCGCCTGAAAGCGGGCGGATGGCCGGAATCAGCGGCTCGCGAAAGGACAGCACGTCCCGGGCCGCGGCGAGGATTTCCTCACGATCCCCGGGCAGCCACGGACGGCGCAGCGGCTGGCCGGCGCGCGCCTGGGCGAAGCGGCGCTCGTAGGAATCGTAGGCCTGCAGGGTGCGCAGCAGTTTTTCGTCCATATGAAAACCTCCTTACAGTGGGTGCGGCGAATGCGGAAAAAGGGGGAGGCGTTCCTCCCCTGAGCCTGTCAAAAAACCAGAAGAGCTCGAGAGGGCCGCAGCCCTTTCGACCGGGCAGTACCCGGCCCCAACTGCTGCCGCGCAAGCCAAGCAATATAGCGGAATTCCAACGCATTCCGCCATACAGGGAAAAGCGGCCAAGGTCTGCGAATCCACGAAATCCTTCGTGGATTGACGGTCGACGTTGCCGATTCGGGCAGTGCATATATGCAGCGTGGGCACGGGCGGTTTTTGCAAATCACGTTTTTTCAGAAAAAAAGCGTCAGACTGTCGAAAAAAACCCGGAGAGCTCGAGAGGGTCGCAACCCTCTCGAACTTTCAATCGCGCCCAGCGGCGTGTACGGTGGGCAC
>CAKUFB010000356.1 GCA_934647145.1 uncultured Clostridia bacterium | reverse complement strand
GGGCGGGGGATGGCGTAGCGGCCGGTGAAGCAGCCGTCGCAGCAGTCGTCCGCGCCGGTGATTTCGCGCAGACTGTCCACGGTCAGGTAGCCCAGCGAGTCCACGCCCAGCCGTTCGGCGATCTCATCGACCGAGGAACGGTAGGCGACCAGGTGCTCGGAATCGGGAATGTCGGTGCCGAAGAAGCAGGGATAGCGGAAGGGCGGGGCGGACACGCGCATGTGGACTTCCCTTGCGCCCGCGTCGCGCAGCATTTTGATGATGGGCACGCTGGTGGTGCCGCGGACGATCGAGTCGTCGATCAGCACGACGCGCTTGCCCTGCACGTGATATTTGTTTACGTTCAGCTTCAGGTGTACGGCCTGCTGGCGCATGCTCTGGTCGGGGGCGATGAAGGTGCGGCCGACGTACTTGCTCTTGACGAAGGCGGTCGAATAGGGGATGCCGCTCTCCATCGAGTAGCCCAGCGCCGCGTCCAGGCCGGAATCAGGCACGCCGCACACCACATCCGCCTCGACCGGGTGAAGCCTTGCCAGCATGCGTCCGGCCCGCTCGCGCCAGGCGCACACGCTCACCCCGTCGATCACGCTGTCCGGCCGGGCAAAGTAGATGTACTCGAACACGCACCGGGCGGCCTTTTTCGCGCCCTGACAGGCCACGGTGTGCAGGCCGTCCTTATCGATCAGTATGGTCTCGCCCGGCTTCACGTCGCGCACGAACTGCGCCCCCACGCTGTCCAGCGCGCAGCTCTCGCTGGCCACGATGTAGGCCGAGCCGCATTTGCCGATGCACAGCGGCCTGAAGCCGTACGGATCGCGCACTGCCACCAGCTTGCGCGGGCTCATAATGACCAGCGAATACGCGCCCTCCAGCCGAGAGATGACCTCCTGCATGGCTTCCTCGATCGAGTGGGTGTGTACCCTCGCCTGCGCGATCAGGTAGGAGATGACCTCGCTGTCCACCGAGGTGTGGAAAATCATGCCCTTTTCCTGCATCTCGCGCCGGAGCTTTCCGTTATTGGTCAGGTTTCCGTTATGCGCCACGGCCAGCCAGCCCTTGACGTAGTGCGACACCAGCGGCTGGGCGTTCGAGCGCACCGACAGGCCGGTGGTCGAGTAGCGCACGTGCCCGATGGCGATGTCGCCGGTCAGGCGCTGCAGCTCTTCCTTCGCGAAGACCTCGCCCACCAGCCCCATGTCCTTGTGATAGGACACCACGCCCCGGTCGGATACCGCGATGCCGCAGCTCTCCTGGCCGCGGTGCTGCAGGGCGAACAGCCCGTAGTACACCATAGGGGCTACGTTCTTCCCCTCGGTATCGTATACGCCGAATACACCGCATTCTTCATGCACCTTGTCAAATTGTTCGCACATAGGCTCGCTCCTTCCAGGCTTACGGGACAGATTGTTCTGATTTATACGAATGATACGACCTGTACAGCATACACCCGTCCGGAAAACGAGTCAAGCGTGGAAAGGTAATTCAACGAACGTTTCACTGCGCGTTAAACAAAATGTACGCATGAATGCTTCCGGGATTGCGCGAAGAGGGGCCTCATGGTATAATCAGGCTGCAAAGGCAATGAGCGAAGGGAGAGAGGCAAATGGCGTTTCAAAACTGCTTCGGGATGTTTGTTCACTGGGGGATCTACGCGCTGACCGGCGTGCAGGAGCAGGCGTTTGCGCGGGAGGATCTGCCGCGCGAGGTTTACGAGGCGAACCGGGAGCGCTTCAATCCGACCGAATACGACCCGGAACAGTGGGTGCTGCTGGCGAAGGAGGCGGGGATGAAGTACATCTGCTTTACCGCCAAGCACCACGACGGCTTCTGCATGTGGGACACGAAGACCACCGACTACAGCGTCCTGCACACGCCTTACGGGCGGGACGTGCTCGGGATGCTGGCCGGGGCCTGCCAGAAGCACGGCATGCGGCTGTCGATCTACTACTCGAATCCGGACTGGCACTACGAGTACGGCTACAACCCCGCCTCCACCCACCAGTGGAAGGCGCGGCGCGACCATGAGCCGGACACCGAAAAGCTGCGCGAGTACATCGCGGCGCAGGTGACCGAGCTGCTGACCGGCTACGGCCCGATCTACACGTTCTTTTGGGACATTCCGCCGCACATCCGGGACGAGCGCCTCAACGCGATGGTGCGCCGCCTGCAGCCGGGCATATTGATCAACGACCGCGGCTTCGACGAGGGCGACTTTTCCACACCCGAGCGCGAGTACCAGGCGATTGGCAGTTCGCGAAGGTTTGCGCGCCCCACCGAGGCCTGCAACTCCCTGGGCGAGCAGAGCTGGGGCTATCGCGCAAACGAGGACTTCTACTCGATCAGGCATCTGCTGTCGGCCATCAACCGATACATGGCCATGGGGGCGAGCTACCTGCTCAACGTGGGCCCGGACGCGCGGGGCGTGATCACTGAGGAATACGCGAGCAGGCTTCGGCGCATCGGGGACTGGTACAATCGCATGGAAGGCTGCCTGGAGGGGCACGAGGCCGACCCGTTCGAGTACGTCATGCCCGGCAACGAGTGCATCGCCGTGCGCAAGGGGGAAAGGAGCTATTTCCACTTTTACGGCGGGCTGGTTTCGGACGCGGTTTCCTTTGAAAGGTATCCCTGTCTGCCGCGCAGCGTGCGCCTGATGAACACGGGCAGGCAGCTGCCCTTCGCCGTCGAGCGCCTGCCCGGCAGGGCTGACAGCGCTACTGGCCGCGCGAAGGAGTACCTGCACATTCGCGGGATTCCGGTGGACGATCTGCCTGCCGAACCGATTGTGCTCGAAGTGCGGTGGAGGTGAAATAGCAATTCCCGGCGGGAATTGCGCGCGGAGGGGGAAGGGGGCCCGGGGGGAGGGGGGGCGCAGCGCCCCCACCCCCCGGGG
>CAKUFB010000355.1 GCA_934647145.1 uncultured Clostridia bacterium | reverse complement strand
ATTCATCAATCTCTGGGCTATCTCACCCCGGTAGCCTTTGAGCAGCTGTTCGCCGCCTGATTCCCGGACAACCTTTTTGTTTGTCCGCGTTTTCGTTACCAGTTCAAACGCAGCCCTTATGGGACACGTGCCCCGATTTTTTCGCAGGCGAAGAATCGGGAGGCTTTAATTTATGGCCGACAGATTCGTGTGGCCTCGGCGGCAGCAGCCGGGTGCAGGCTCAGCCTGCCGGCAGGAATTCCGCGCGACACAAAACGGCTCCCGAACCGCGTTTTTGAGTTCGGGAGCCGGTTTCTGTTCAGTTGCCTTATTTCGCGGCGGAGAAGATGCGCAGGGTGGACACGCGGTCGACCAGCAGCTTGCCGTCCGCGTCGGCGGTGACGGTGACGGAACGCGTTTCGGCGACCTCGTCCACGCCGCGGGCATAGGTCAGGTTGATCTCGCTCGTGCCGGTCTGATCCTTGACGGCGGAGAAGCTGGCCACGTAGGAGCCGCCCACGCCGGTCAGATCGCCCTCCACCTTGTCGGGGATGTAGTCGCTGTTCATGCACTCGATGACCGGGTCGAGGATCTCATAGCTCCACTTATAGCCGGTGGTGGCGTTGGCGGGCAGGCGCAGAATCAGCGCTTCGTTGTCCTCGCTCATCTCGCACCAGTCGTCGAAGGGCGTCTGCTCGTACACGGAGTTGAGCGTGAGCCTGCCCGCGCCGTCCTGGGTGGTCTCCAGGATATAGGTCATGGCCGGAGCCTCCTCGCCCTCGGCGGTCAGGCGGAAGATCAGGCTCACGTGGTCGCCCTCGCCGCCGGTCGCGCGGAAGCTGGCGACGAAGGTGTTCGGCGCGCCGCCCACGCCCCGATCCTCGCCCTCGATGGTCTCCTCGGTGATCAGCTCCATCGACTCGGGCGCGGAAATCTCATACGCCCAGGCCAGGCCGCTGAGCTCGTTGCTGGGCAGGCGCACGGTCACTACCCTGTCCTCGTCGCTCAGCTCGTACCAGTTCTCCCCGGCAGTCGTCCCTTCCCCGGCCAGCGCGGCAGGCGTCGCCGCCAGCAGCAGCAGCGCGCACAACAAACATATCAGCTTTTTCATACTCGTTTTCCCTCGTTTTTTTTCGATGCTCCATTCCCTTCCGGAATCAACGCTTCTTTGACGCGCGCCGCGCGGCAAAAGTTGCGAGGGGAGACGTTCGAGAGGCGGCCTTTCTGAGAAAGGCCCCTCTCGAGCTCTCCCGGAAAGCACTTGCAAGAAAATTGCTCAGCGCTCCAATGAGGCGCAATTCTTGCCCGTAAGGCTGGGGAGAGCTGGAATACAGTCTCTACCTGTCAATCCAAACGCACTCTTCATTGTCGGCAGTCTGTGAATCAGTGTGAATATGCGCCGCTGACGGGAACGCGGCCTTGCGAATTAAAGGTACTCCATAACACGTTTCATTCGGGGAGCTGCCTGTCTCGCAGCACCATTGCCACGCGGATCAAAGTGTTTTCCAGGTGGGGCCTGGGGAGGCGCGAAAAGGCTGCGTGTCCCCCGCTTGCTTTTTATTTAGAAACCGCATTGCTTTCCGTCCCGCGGCAGCAAGTGGAGCCGGGCACTGCCCGGTCAGAAAGGCGGCCTCCCCAGCATTCCCGGCCTCCCCAGCGTTCCCAGCGCCTCCCTGTACCCCGCGCAGTAGCGGTTGAGGCCGGTGTGCTCGTCGCGCTCACGGCGGCAGCCGTTGCGGCAGAGGGGGTACGAGCGGCAGGCCCGGCAGGCCTGGGGCAGGGCGAAGGAGCCTTGAAGGAAGCGCTGCTCGAGGGGCGAGCGGCTCAGGCGCTCGAAGGTCGTTTCGTTGATATTGCCCAGCCGCCATTCGTCCAGCGCGTAGAAGTCGCACGGGTAGACGCCGCCGTCCGCCTCGACGACGAAATAGGGCGCGCACCGGCCGCACTGGGCGCAGCTGTCCGGCTCCCGGCCGGCCTGAATGTTCAGCCAGTTGTCAAACAGGCGCACGCTGACATACCTGCCCGATTGCATGGCGCGGCGGTAGAGCCGGAGGGTCTCGGTCAGGAAGCGCCCGAACGATTGCGCGTCCGGCACCCAGGGGCAGTCCCTTCCGGGCGAGTCGAGGCAGGGAATGAACTGAAGATAGCCGTACTCCGAGAGCGTCTCGAAGACCTCCGCGGGGCGCTCGGCCACCTCGCGCGTGACCACGCACAGGATGTTGACCGCGCAGCCCGCCCGCCTCAGCCGCGCGATATTCTCCCGGACGCGCGCCCAGGTAGGCCGTCCGGCCGCGTCCGGGCGATACGCGTCGTGGATTGCCTGCGCGCCGTCCAGGCTCACACCCACCAGAAAGCGGTGCTTGGCCAGCAGCTCGATCAGCCCGTCCGGCAGGCACAGGCCGTTGGTCTGGATACTATTGAACACCTGCACGTTTCCCGGGTTGTACCTCGCCTGCAGCGCGAGCGCCTGCCGGTAGAAGTCTGCGCCCGCCAGCGTGGGCTCGCCGCCCTGAAAGGCAAAGCAGACCTGCCCCTCGGCGTATCGAAACGCCCGGGCGGTCAGGTTCTCCAGCGTGCGCCCGGTCATCACGCCCGCGTCGCCCGACGCGCGGCCGGACACCTCGTCGGCGTAAAAGCAGTACCTGCAGCGCATATTGCACCGGCCCGAAACCGGCTTGATCAGGAGCGACAGCGGCGGCATATCCTACCTCCTTGGGGGCTACGTTGGGGCTACGTTCGAGAGGCGGCTTTTCTGAGAAAAGCCCCTCTCGAGCTCTCCCGAAAAGCACCTGCAAGAAAATTGTTTAACGCTCCAATGAAATGTGATTCTTGCCCGCAATGTAGGCTGCGTTTTCCCCCAGTATACCGCATCCGCGCCGCCCGCGCAAGGCATACCTTGAAGAATCCGCACAAAAACCTTTGAAAATCGGGC
>CAKUFB010000354.1 GCA_934647145.1 uncultured Clostridia bacterium | reverse complement strand
ATTTCAGCAAAAACTGGTGAGGGTGGCAGTGGCGGGGGAGCGTGCTTCCCCGTCCACCAGCTTGTCAAAACCTTTTTTGACAAGCTGAGGGACGCCGGCACGCGCCGACGTCCCTGTCTTTCTTAAACCGACGAAAAATCTACTCGTGCGAATGTTTTCCTATAGCATAGCGCCTTCGGCGCGCGCCGTCAGGAAAGCAGCCTGACCACGACCGCCGGCGCGGAAGTATCGCCCGCGGGCTGGTTCGCGGCGCAGATCCGCTCGACGAGCTCGCCGGGCAGGGTCAGGCTGTGGCCGGAAAGCGCGACCTGACCGGTCACGTCGACCGCCTCGCGCGCGGCCAGATCCTGGACAAATACGCGGCGGTTTTCGACGGTCGAATCGAAGCGCAGGCGGCAGCTCTCGAAGCGGCCGAACAGCCCGATGGGGAGGTTCGCGTCCAGCGCGCCGAGGGAAACGCGGCAGCGCGGCTCATGATACAGCCTGCCCGGCAGGGTGCAGGGCAGCGCGCACAGGGCGTACGCGGGGACGGCGGCGTTCAGGCAGGCGAGCAGGTAGGGGCGGTTGCCCTGCGCGTCGGGCTGTGCCGCGGGCAGGGGCGCGCCGAAGCTCATGGCGGCGGGCGCGGACTGGGTGACCGTCCGGCCATGCATGTCGGGCCAGCCGGCGAAGTCCCGCGGGAAGGTATAGGAGGAGACCAGGCGCTCCTTAGACTGCTCAAACGGCATGCGGCTCAGGCACTGGGGCGGGCAGAGACGATGCCAGGCCAGAAGGCGCGTAAGCTCGGTCATTTTGCCGCTGCGCGCCATGCGGGGCTCGTATTCATTAAGCGGCACGCGCATCACGCCGGCCGCCGCGCCGCAGCCGGGGGCCAGGTACAGGCAGTCCTCTACGTTGAGCACGCCTGCGCAGCCGGCGCGCGGAAAGCGGGGACGCTGCGCGCAAAAGTCGGCGATTCGCTGAAGCGTGCTGGGCACGCCGAACTCGAGCGCCACGTCGTAGGTGCGCAGCGCGTCGCTGTCCCGGAAAAACTCCTGCGCCAGCGCCATTCGGCCGGCAAAGGCCTCGCCGCGCGGCAGCTCGCTGTCCAGCGGATCGGGGATGGGGTAGAGGTGCTCGATGAGCAGG
This sequence comes from uncultured Clostridia bacterium, assembly GCA_934647145.1. Lineage (GTDB taxonomy): Bacteria > Bacillota > Clostridia > Christensenellales > Aristaeellaceae > CAKUFI01. The sequence goes on along the minus strand of CAKUFB010000354.1, from coordinate 1,788 downwards.
TCGGGCGCGTTGTCCTTCACCGCGTCGGTCATCAGGCGGCGAAAGCGCGCGTCGCGGGCGTTTCGCCCCCAGTCGCACTTCCAGTATTTTACCCCGGCGGCCCGGCACCAGCGGGCGCGCTCGGCCCAGTAGGCGTAGATTTCCTCGTCGGTGAAGACTTCGCCCTCGCGCGAGCCGGCGATCTGCACCGCCACCCACAGGCCAAGCCCCGCGTAGCCCAGCGAAAGCGCCTTCTCGCAGAGCTTTTTCAGGCGCTCCTCAGGCGCGCCGGTACAGGTGGGAAACTTTCCCTCGTCCACAATCAGCGAGCCGAAAACCGATATATCCCTTGCGGGCGCGCTGAGCGCGGGCACGTCCCAGCCGTCGTCCAGCACCGCGATCAGCCCGCCTCTCGCCGCGGGATCAATCCCTCGCAAAAGGCCGCCTTCGCCGAACAGGAAGTCCTCGGTCAGCCGGTCGCGCATCTCCTGCGGCCCCAGGTTGACCTCCTTCGGCAGGCCCCAGCGGGTCTGCGCCGACCAGGTGCAAAAATAGTCGAAGGTCTTTCCGCTTCGCGCTTCGGGAATCAGGTTCATATGCGCCTCCATGCATTTTTTTTGCGCATATTATAGCATCCGCGCGGCGGGAAGTAAAGCGCGTTTTGCGCGGAATCCCAAACGGCCTCGATACGTGTAAAAAAACGAGCGAAAAGTAGACAAATGCACACGAATGTCAGGGAAGGATGTGGTTTTGTCCGGTTGAATGTTAAGCAAAAATGGCCTATAATTGACTGTATAATGAATAAAGAAGGGTGATTCATACGAGCGAACGAGTTTCAATGGCGCGAGACACCTCGCCCAAGGGCATCAAACGGCACAAGCGCTACATGCGGCGCAAGCTGATCCGCCAGAACTGGGACCTGTACCTGCTGGTTGCGGTTCCGCTCCTGTCGCTGATCATTTTCAACTACGTCCCGATGTTCGGCATCGTGATTGCCTTCCAGGACTACAAGGTCTTCAAGGGCATCGCGGGCAGCAAGTGGGTGGGCATGGCGCAGTTCATCAAGCTGTTCACCAGCGCGAAGTTTTTCGAGCTGCTGCGCAACACCATCCTGATCAACGTCTACAAGTTCGTCTATCAGTTCCCGATCCCGATCATCCTGGCGCTGCTGCTCAACGAGGTGCGCATCTCCTGGCTCAAGCGCGGCACGCAGACGCTGATCTACCTGCCCCACTTCCTGAGCTGGGTGGTGGTGTACGGCATTTTCTACGACCTGCTGGGCACGAGCGGCCTGATCAATCAGCTCATTACCGCGCTGGGCGGCACGGCGCAGAATTTCCTGGCCAATTCGAAGCACTTCCGGTCGCTGCTGGTCGTCTCCACGGCCTGGAAGGAGTCGGGCTGGTCGACGATCGTGTACCTGTCGGCCATGACGGCCATCGACCCGCAGCTTTACGAGGCGGCGGCGGTGGACGGCGCGGGCAGACTGCGGCAGACCTGGTCGATCACCCTGCCCTGCATCATCAACACCATCACCTTCATCATCATCATGCGCGCGTCCTCCATCATGGGCAGCGACACCGAGCAGGTCATGATGTTCTACTCCCCGATCGTGTACGGCGTGGGCGACGTGCTGGGCACGTTCGTGTACCGCGAGGGTATCGAAAACGCCAAGTTCAGCTACACCACGGCGGTCGGCCTGTTCGGCAGCGTGGTGGGCATGATCATGATGCTGGGCGCGAACTACGTGTCCCGCAAGTACACCGACAAGGGCATCTGGTAAGGGAGGTCGAGCGATATGAAGCAAAC
>CAKUFB010000353.1 GCA_934647145.1 uncultured Clostridia bacterium | reverse complement strand
GGCTTGTCCGCGAGATGCTGGATGGAAAAGCCGCGCATCAGCTCGTCCACCCTTTCGCGGGGCAGCGAATCATTGCCCAGGACGATGTTCTCCCGCACGGAGGCCTCGAACAGGTAGGGGTTCTGCGGGGCATAGGCGATGCGCCGCCGCCACCTGAGCAGATTTACGTCCTTCAGGTCGACGCCGTTCAGGAGTATCTCGCCGTCGTAATCCCTGAGCAGGCCGCACAGGATCTTCACCAGCGTGGACTTTCCGCTGCCGTTTTCGCCGGCGAGGCGAAGCTTGTCCCCGCGGCGTATGGAAAAGCTCGCATCGCGAAGCGCAAGGGTCTCTCCGTAGCGGAAGCAGACGTTCCGACCGACGATCGACTCAAACGGCCCCACGTCCCGCCCCGAGTCCTTTTCCTCCGCGCAGCAGAAGGCGCCCACGCGATTTGCGGCGTTCATCATCCGCGGATAATTTTCGACGATCTCGCTGAGGTTGGCCAGCAGAGCCTGCGTGACAGGCAGGAAGGCAATCATCGCCGCCAGATTGCCCGGCGAAATGGCGCCGCGCGACACGCAAAGCGCGCCCGCGCCGAACAGGAGCAGCGCCGCAAGGGTATCGATGAAGCGCGGGGTCTGCTCCGTGACGGCCTTTGTCCTGAGGTAGGGCACGGCCGTCTTGCGGTAGTATTCTTCGAAGAGCGCGTTGATGCGGCCGAGCAGGGGCCGCTTCAGGCCCCACAGCCTGACGAGCCAGGGCTTGCGCGTGACGTCCGTTTCACAGGCGCGCCGCGCGGCGTGATAGGCCTTTTCGGCCGCGTCGTCCCGGGCGATCCGCTTCTGAAAAAACGCAGATACGGCGAGCTTCAGGAGAGATACCGCGATCATCACGCCGGTCAGCAGCCAGCTGATGCTGCCCGCGCGCCAGAGCAGATACGCCCAACCGACCGGCAGGGCGAGCGCCTGACTCATGATGTTGATCCAATAAATGCGCAGATCGTTCGGCGCGTCCTCCAGCTGATACTGCAGCTCGCCCAGGTCGCCCTCCAGTGCCTTCTGCATATCCTGCCGCAGGAATCGGCCAAAGATGACGTTGTCATGGCGAAGCGCGTTGCGGAGCATGGAGAAGTTGCCCAGCATGCTCACTGCCGGCGCGAGCGCCACGGTCGCGAGGATGCAGACAGCCAAGATCAGCACGCTGCGCAGTCCGATCGACCGATCCATTGCGAAAACCGCGTCCGCAAAGTCGCCGAACACGCTGGCGGTCAGCACGCTGAGCAGCCGGGCCAGCAGGTTACTGGCGCTCAGGAGCACGAGCGGCGTGAGCATCGCCTTCAGGCAGTCGCGGAAAACCTCGCGCCGCACTGTTTTATTCACAGGCTGCATGTCGAATTCCTCCGTTCGCAATCGTGAGCGCTTCATCGGCCGCCGCGCGGCACTGCGGGTCATGGCTGATCAGGAAGGTCGCGCCGCTTCGTTCCCTTATCAGCGCGCACAGCGCCGACTGGGCCTGCGGATCCAGGTGATTGGTCGGCTCGTCCAGCAGCAGGATTCGCGGATTCAGGCTGAACGCGAGCGCAAGAATTGCCTTTTTCCGTTCGCCGCCGGACAGTTCCCGAATTGCGCAGGCGTTCATGCGATCCGGCCGCAGTCCCAGCCGGGCCGCCGTCTGCGCAAAGTCATCCGTCCGCCGCGGGACAAGCATTTTGCACAGTTCCTCGGCGGTCAGGTCGAACTCGGGATCCGCCTGCGGGATGAAGAGCAGGTCGCCCGGATAAGCGGCCTCGGCAAGCTCGGACGGCGGGACGTTTCCCACCAGTACCGCGCCGCGCTCCGGGCGCAGCAGACCCGCCATGAGGTGCATCAGCGTGGACTTCCCGCTGCCGTTCATGCCTTCGAATAAGTAGGTTTTGTCCGCGTCAAACTCGCGGGACACGCCGTCCAGCACCCGGTGCGCGCCATAGCCGCAGGCCACATCGCGCAGCGACACGCGCCCGTCCTCCGGCAGCGCCGTGCAATGCGCCTGGCAGCCGTCCCACTTCGCAAGGCGTGCATCCGCCGTGCGCGCGACGGCAAGACTCGGAATGACGGAGAAAAGCAGCTTCATCGCTTCATACAGACTCGGCGACAGCGCAATGCCCAGTACGGCCGTCTCCATCGGGCACACGCCGAACATCGCGTACACGCCCAGCAGCGCGTAGGTGCCGTACTTGAGGATATTGTCGAGCAGCTTTCCCATCGAGATCTGCGCCGTGGCGGTGGCTTCGGAGCGGTTGCCGACGACGACATACCGCCTGTGCAGCGCCGCCATCCTCTGAAGCCACCACTCGCCGAGGCCGTACATCCTGATGGTCTCGAACCCGGCGACCGCCTCGACCACCCGATCCGTGATTTTCGACTCGATCTCGCGGCAATCGTCGTAGTTGATCTGCATATAGCGCTTCACGAGGACGGGCGGTATCAGCTGCAGCAGCGATATGCCCATCAGCGTGGCCGCGACCGCCGGGCTTTTGGGCAGCAGGTACAGGACGTACGCAACCGCCGTCAGCAGCCCCGCGAGCATCGTGGGCCAAAGCCGGGTGCAGCGGGCGGAAGAGGCCTCGATGTCGTCGTTCAGGTTTTCGAGCAGCTCGCCGTGATCTGCGCCAAAAAGCCGGGGCAGCGGACTGCCGAGCACCTTTTCAAGAAAGCCCAGCCGAGTCCGATTCAGCGCCTGAAGCGTGCGCTTTTGAAGCGCAATCTGCCCCGCAAGGCCGATCGCGAACAGGAGCAGCGCGAAAACGAGCGTCCAGATCGACTGCCTGAGCACCGCCTGTACGTCGCCCTGCGTCGCGCCGGACACCGCACGGGCAAGCGCCTGCGACAGCGCGAGGTTCAGCGGAATGGCGCACAGCCTGACCAGCGAAGAAAGACAGCATATCTTCTTCATGTA
>CAKUFB010000352.1 GCA_934647145.1 uncultured Clostridia bacterium | reverse complement strand
CCATTCCCTGGCTGCTCTTCTCATGATGCCAGTATACCATCGCTTCTTCCTTTTGTTAATATGTTAACGCTTATGGGTGTCAGGCCTGTCCTTTTCCTTGTGCACCTGCATCACCGTTTCGTCGGCGTGAATCGTGCTCTGAGTCAGCAGCTCGCTTCGGATTCGCTTCCAGAAGGGGCGAAGATAGAGGTTCGCCACCTGAATGACCCAATTGGCCATGGCGCCGCGCTTCAGCTCCACACCCATGCGTTTCCACATCTGCTCCTGCCGATACAGGGGCATGGCGTCCACATACTGGCGGTCAGCATAAACCTTCCGGTAATGCTTGACAACCTTCGCTTTGGCGCGTTCCAGAACGAGCTCTGTACGGATATACTCCCGCCCGATGTAGACCAGCGCATGTCCGTTGAGGTTCGCCTTTTCATCCTCCGGCAGATCCACGATTCTCTCTTCCACAGGCAGCGACGCACAGAGCTCTTCCAGCGTGCGCTTTTTCTTACGGCTATGACCTGAGACACGGATTTCCTTCTCCGCATTCTGCGAAGGTTCCGGGTTGGACTTCTCCTCTGATTTCTCCGGCATGTCGAACAGGCTGAGCTGCTGATTCCCATCGTCCAGGACGTACGTCCGCTTCTCGCTGCGCTGTCCGAATTGGGCACACTGAAGATTCAGGATGATCTGCCGGAGCCTCTCAATCTCCTCATCCTTTTGCCGGCTCTGTTCCCTGAGCGTATCAATGGTGCGCTGCAGCATGGCATTCTGCTGCCGGATTTCCGCAAGAATCTGCACGAGAAGATCAGCCTGTTCCATGCTGCTTTCACTACCCTTCATGCCTGATTGATTCGACATGCAGGAGGCAAAATCCTTTTGGTTTTCCTCATTTTTTCAGGGAGACACTGACTTTTTTCAGCAGACCGTTCCGGGCTTTCCCGGAACAAGCGCTTTCGTCTGGGTAATGGACAGCCCCTCCATGAGCCAGCGGAACTCCTGCTGTGTGAGCTTTTTCAGCTCGGACTCATTCCGCGGCCATTGGAACCGTTTCTCCGTCAGGCGCTTGTACAGCAGGATATATCCCGTTCCGTCCCAATACAACGCTTTGATGCGATCTGCCCGCCTTCCGCAGAACAGATACAGCGACGTCTCATCCACTTCCCGGCCGAACTGGGTTTGCACCAGTGCCGCCAGACCGTCTATCTGCTTGCGCATGTCCGTATAACCGCAGGCGATGTAGTAATTCTGTACGCGGCTGAAATCAAGCATGGCTGACTGCCTTCACAAACGCCGCGAGAATCCCGATATCCGTGCCCGACGGAAACTCAGCTTCCACGCCGTGCGTCCGAATCACGATTCCCCCGGAGGAGGCTTGGGGCGATACAGCTCCAACCGCCAGCTTTTCCGGTTCTGCTCTGACAAGCGCAGCGCTCCTGGTCTTTGCCTCGCAAAGAGCTTCTTCCCGGGTGATTCTCAGCCAGTAATAGTAGCTGTTCTACCGAATTCCGTTCTGCAGGCACCATGCCCGCACGCTTTGACCGCTCTGCTGCCGCCCATGAATCAGTTGTCTCCACTCGTTCATCCTTGTGATTCGCTTTGCTTCCGGTATGGTCATGTCCTTCTTTCCATAATTTTTCAAGTTTGCTTGTTTTTCTGGGTTCCAGTTTTTCAAGTACTATGGATAAGTATCGCACGATTAGTGGCGTTCGTCAGGGCGGGGGATTATTGAGCGGTTATGGCAGACCGCACCTCTATTATACACAAAAGGAGTTTTTCTTTCCTGATTACCGCTTTAAGCTCCACCGAACCCCACGCCTAGCGTATGGTTTTTATTGTACAAAAAGCCAGCCGGGCTATAGCACGGCTGGCTTTATATATGCTGCGCGAAGGGGGTTACCTGATGACCTCGCCCATGGTGCCGGGCGCCACGCAGCCGGCGTTGGACTCGTCGGTATCGATGTGCATGGCCAGCGCGTACTTCTCGCTCACGCGAACCACCACGTCGCCGAAGGTCAGGCTGCGGCCGTCGGAATCGATTTTTACGGACACGATCTGCTTGTCGGTCACGCCGAACTCAGCCGCGTCGGCGGGCGTCATGTGGATGTGACGCTTGGCGGCGATCACGCCCTCGGTGATTTCGACCTCGCCCTTGGGGCCGACCAGCTTGCACGCGCCGGAGCCGGCGATCTGGCCGGACTCGCGCACGGGCGCGACGACGCCGATGGAGCGGGCGTCGGTCAGGGACAGCTCCACCTGGGTCTCGGGACGGATGGGGCCGAGAATGGACACGCCGGTCAGGGTCTTCTTGGGGCCCACGACGTCCACGCGCTCCGCGCTGGCGTACTGGCCGGGCTGAGAGAGCATCTTCTTGACGGTCAGCTCATAGTCCTTGCCGAAGAGAATATCGAGCGCCTCGCGGGTCACGTGCACGTGACGGGCAGAGGTTTCCACCAGAACCTTATTGGCCATAGTAAAACACTTCTTTCCTTCAGAATTCACGTCTATTGTACCGCAACCGCATGAAAAAAGCAAGTTAACATGTCATGAGTCTATGCGGCGCAGGACAGAACCGGGCGCCTGCTCAGGACGGCCCGATTATCGCCCGGACGGCCTGTCCGTTCCGGGCGCAGCGATTCCCCAAAGGGGAATCGCCACCCCGACAGGGGTGGGGGCTCGGGGGAGGGGGCGCACAGCGCCCCCTCCCCCGTCCCGCGGCGGCGCAGTCGCCGCGGGCAGGGTGTATAAAAGAGAAGCCTTTTCGCAGAATCCGACAAAAAACCGGGCCCACCCTTGCGGAAGCGCGAAAGAGCGGCTATAATACACCTGAAAAAACGCATGGAGGGAACGCGCATGCAGCTTTCCGAGCTGGCCTATCGGCCGATTGGACAGATTCAGCTGAGGTATCTGAACCTGCGGCGCTTTGTGTCGCCGGACAACTCGCCGGTGCATCAGGA
>CAKUFB010000351.1 GCA_934647145.1 uncultured Clostridia bacterium | reverse complement strand
CGCGCAAACTTCGGTGGGGGTCTGGGGGAGCGGTCGGCGGGGCCGACAGCCGCTTGCTGCCGCGCATCCTGCCGTCAGGCTGTGCACTATTCGAGAGCCTCCCCCAGCCGGGCCGAGTCGGCAGCGCTGCCTCACAATCCGCAGGGAATCCTGCGGATTCGCAGAAATCAACTGCTCCAATCTATGGCAGTTGATTTCGTCGCCAGAACCGGCGGCAGCAAGTGGCTGTCGGCACTGCCGACCGGCGGCAGCAGGTGGGTGCAGGCTCAGCCTGGCAGCTCCGGCTCGATGTGGATGCGGCGGTCGATGCGGGAGAGCACGAACGGGCGATAGCGGCGGGCGGCCTCGGGCCAGTCGGGATGACCGTCCAGCTTGCAGACCAGGTTGTAGTCGGTCTGGGCGGCGCGCAGGATGATGCGGCGGGCGCCGTTTGAAATGCGGGGCGCGGAGGATTTGCAGGCAAGGCAGACCGCCCCGCCCCTGTCCGCGTCGAACCGGCAGTCGCCGTCGATGGGCGCGCCGCACAGCACGCACCGATCCATGACGGGCAGATAGCCCATCAGGGGCATATAGCGCATCTCGAAGGCGCTCGAGAGCAGCGCGGGGGGCAGCTGTGTATAGCTCAGGTGCGCCAGCGCCTTGTACAGCAGCACGAAGACCGCCTGGTTCGGCTCGCCGGGCAGCGCGGCCGCGTCGCACAGCGACAGGCAGTAGCCCGCGTGGGTCAGGCGATCGACGTCGTATCGGATTTCCTGGAAGTTTTCGCGCACCGTACAGCGGGTGACGCTCCATCGCCCGCCGTGCTCGCTCAGCTCATACTCGCCATAGGCCATCAGCTCGGTCGCGCCGAGAAGCGGCGACTTTGTCCGGCGGCTGCCGCGCGCAATCGCGTCGATGCGGCCGTGCGTCGGGGAGAACAGCGTGAGCATGCGGTCGTAGTCGCCGTACTCCGCCCGGCGCAGCACGATCGCGTCGCTTGTCAGACGCGCGCCCATGGATTATTCCTCGTAGCCGGTGGCGCGCAGGTCGCTCTCTCGGTTGCGCCAGTCCTCGCGCACCTTGACCCACAGCTTGAGCAGCACCCTGGTGCCCATCAGCTTCTCGATGTCCTCGCGCGCCTGGGAGCCGATCGTGCGCAGCATCGCGCCCTGCCTGCCGATGATAATCGCCTTGTGGGAGGCGCGCTCGCAGTAGATGTTGGCGTGGATCTCGGTCAGGCTGTCGGACAGCCTGTTGATCGCCATCATCTCCACGCCGATGCCGTGCGGGATCTCCTCGCGCAGGTTGAGCAGCGCCTTCTCGCGGATGATTTCGCCGCACATCAGCCGCTCGGGCTGGTCGGTGATCATGTCGTCCGGGAAGTACTTGGGCCCCTCGGGCATCTGCTCGGCGAGCAGGCGCAGCAGGTCGTCCATGTTGTCGCCCTTGATCGCCGAAACGGTCACGATGTGGTCGAAGCCCAGGTCGTTGAGCTTCGCCAGCTCGGGCATGAGCTTCTCGGCCGGCACGAGGTCGGACTTGTTCACCGCCAGAATCTTCGGGCAGCTCATGTGCGACACGTCCTGCATCACTGCCAGGTCGCCCGGCCCGATGTACTGCGCGTCCACCACGCACAGCACCGCGTCCACGCCCTCGCGCGCCTCGTCCGCCTTCTTCATCATGTACTCGCCCAGCTTGGTGCGCGGCTTGTGCAGGCCGGGGGTATCCACGAACACGATCTGCCAGTCGTCATGCGTCACCACGCCCAGCATCTTGTTGCGGGTGGTCTGCGGCTTGTTGGACACGATGGCGACCTTCTCGCCCACGAAGCGGTTCATGATGCTCGATTTGCCCACGTTCGGTCGGCCCAGTATGGCCACAAAGCCCGAACGGAATTTCCTGTTATCCAAGGTTGGTATGCTCCTCTCTGGTAGGGAACGTTCGAGAGGCGGCCTTTCTAAGAAAGGCCCCTCTCGAGCTCTCCCGGAAAGTACTTGCTGCCGCCTGATAAAACAGAGGCGGGTTACTGTTCAGACATGTGCGCTGCGGTCGTGCGTTTACTGTAAATCCGCCGGGCCGAAGCCGTGGGGCAGCAGCTCGCGCAGGGTGGTGACCTGCATGCCGCCCGCCCGGCTGCCGCAGATCACGCGGATATCGGGCGCGAACTCGTTTAATACCTGGCGGCAGATTCCGCACGGCCAGGGAAAGCCCTCGTCGCCCGCGATGGCGATGGCGATGAAGCGGCGCGCGCCCTCGGAGACCGCCTTGGACACGGCGGTGCGCTCGGCGCAGATGGTCGCGCCGTAGGAGGCGTTTTCGACGTTGCAGCCGGTGAACAGCCGCCCGTCCTCGCTCAGCAGGCAGGCGCCCACGCGAAACCTCGAATAGGGCGCGTAGGAAAGCTCGAGCATATCGCACGCCTTCTCCAGCAGCTCCCGGTCGGTGGGCAGCGCCTCTCGGGTCAGGCCGATTTCGCGCATGACGGCCTCCTCCTTTTCGCGCATCACGGCGCGCTCGCCCTCCTGCATGTGGTCGTAGCCCATCAGGTGCAGCAGAGCGTGGGCGGTCAGGTAGCCCATCTCGCGAGAGAGCGAGTGGCCGTACTCGCCGGCCTGCTCCCGGGCGCGCTCGACCGACAGGAAAATATCGCCCAGAAAGCACAGCCCGGTCTCCGGGTCGAGCTCCCGCAGGAGGCGCTTTTTGTTGTCACGCGCGGTGGTTCCGGCGGGATAGTTGACCGTGGGGTAGCTGAGCACGTCGGTGGGGCGGTCCACGCCGCGGGTTTCGCGGTTGAGCGCGTGAATCTGCTCGTCATTGACCAGGTGCAGGCACGCGCCGCAGCGCTCAATCCCCTCGATTCTGCAGGCGGCCTGCGCCACCCGCTCGAGCAGCTCCTGCGCGCCCTCGGGCACGTCCTGAATCTGAAGGTCGAATTCCAGCATTTATTTTTCCTCCTTCGGCGCGGCGGGGGC
>CAKUFB010000350.1 GCA_934647145.1 uncultured Clostridia bacterium | reverse complement strand
TCGCCCTTCACGCCCGAGTCGAAGTAGCGATAGCGGTGATAGTGATTCACGCACAGGCGAAACACCAGCGCCGTGCCGCCCGTAAACAGCGCGGCTCTTGGATCGCCGCCCAGCAGGGAGGAGGGCGTATACCGACTGCGCTTGATGGCAAACGCGCTGTCCTCGCCGATCCGATAGGCGGAGAGCAGGCCGTCGCAGGGGGCGCACAGGCTCTGCGGGCGCGGGTCGAAGGGGCGCTTCTCCGGGCGGATTTCGCGGGTGAAGAAGGCGTTGAAGCTGTCGTAGCGCGCGGGCAGATAGTCGGACAGATCGATGTGATTTTTGCGGACGAAGGGGCCGATGAGCAGGCGCGAGGCGCGACTGTCCATGAAGCGGCCGGCGAGTCCCGACAGCGCGCGCGAGGTCAGGGGCCTGAGCAGCAGCCTGCCCGCCGCCGTGCCGTACAGGAAGTTCAGCATCCCAGCCGCCTGCGGCTCAGCGCCACCAGCACCACGATCAGCGCAAACTCGATCGCGCCGATGCCCACCATGAGCAGTATGCCCTTAAAGCCCGGCTTTTTGACGTTGAACCTGGACACAAACAGCACCGCGGTCAGCAGCATGCAGCCGTAATAGGCCACGGCGATGTCCTCGGGCAGCAGGTATTGCAGCAGCAGGAACGAGGGGAAGATCATCGCGGCGGAGGTCACGGGCAGGCCGGTATAGGTGGAGCGCACGGCGACGCCCTTCGCCTGGTTTTCCTCCTCGGTGACGTTGAAATAGGCCAGGCGGATCAGCGCGGCCAGCACGTACACGCAGAAGATCGCGACATAGACCGGGTAGGGAATGCGCGCGATCAGGCAGGGGTCGTTCGGCGCGTCGAACACCGCCGAGGTGCGATACAGCGCCGCGCCGATGCAGGCGGGCAGCACCGCGAAGGCGATGATGTCGGCGAGCGAGTCGATCTGGATGCCGTACTTTTTCTGCATGGGCGTGCGATCCTTCTTGGTGCGCGCCACCTTGCCGTCAAACGCGTCGCACAGGCCGGAGAACAGCAGGCACATCGCGCCCAGGTAGGGGTGCCCCGCCCCGGCGAAGCAGGTGAAAATGCCGACGACCGCCGAAATCAGCGAGGCGTAGGTCAGCCATACCGTGTAGTCGAAAAATCCGATCATGTGGGGTGAACCTCCAATTATTCAGCGTCAGGCAGGCGGAAGCGGTCGCCTGCCCTGAAAAGGCGGGCCATCAGCAGTCCGAACTCGGCCAGCAGGATACCCGAGGGAATGTCGAGGAGCACGTGCTGCCTGACCAGCACGGTGGACGCGCAGATCAGCACCGCGAATACGCCGCTGAACGCCTTGTACCACATGGGCGTCCTTTTGCAGCCGAACAGCCCGCGCCAGCACAGCCAGCTCTCCAGGCAGTGTATCGACGGAAACAGGTTTCGCGGCGCGTCGCCGGCGTAGATAACGCGCGTGATCCACAGCCACAGGCCGCTTCCCGAGGCGTCCGGCCGCGCAATCGTGGCGGGCAGCAGCAGGAAAAAGGGCGCGCAGAGCAGCTTGGCGATCCAGTCGCCGACCAGTACGCGGTAGCAGTGCGCCTTGCTTTCGCGGGCAATGAGCACGTAGTTCGCCACCCAGAAGACGTAGGCGAGCACGTACACACTGATCGCCGGGGGCCAGAAGGGGACGCGCGCGTCCCAGGGAATGGACAGGTCGTAAAAGCTCGTCCGGCGCGCGGTAAGCAGAAAACAGCCGTAGTAGACGATTCCGTTGAGGGCGGGAGTCAGGATGACCGGAAGGTACGCGTAGCGCGGCATGATCCGGTTCAGCAGTTCTTTGAAGCGCATGTATTGTCCAGCCTTGTGTTTATATGGTGAATGAGCCCATGCTAAAAGCGGGAGTTTAGCAGAAAAATAGCTCTAATGACAAGTATACTACATAATTGGCAAACTGTCACCAAATAAATTGTTAAGAATATCGCCCGGGGAAAATTTCTGCGGCGGGCGGCGCGGCGCGCAGGGCTTCGGTTTGCTGTCACTAAACTTTGGGGCGCATAATAGGTCGACCGGCAGGCGGAAAAACGGCGCGTCCGGGCGAGGGAGGGACGCGCGCGGGCGAAAAGCGGGCGAAAGCCGCCTGAAGGCGAATCAACCGGGATTTTCGGGCAGTTTTCGCGCGATTTAGCCCTCAAAACGGGATTTTTCGCGCCGTAATTATAGTTTAACAGGGAAAAGGCGCCGGGGCTATTGACAAGAGTGCGGGTTGGTGGTTTAATATAAAAGCCTTCACGGTTTACAACCACTAAACTCATCGAGCGTTTTTTCTGCGGGGTGTTCATCAATGGAAATCGGCGCGAAAATCAAGAAACTGAGGCTTCAGCGCGGCCTGACTCAGGAGGAGCTGGCCGACCGGTGCGAGCTGAGCAAGGGCTTTATCTCCCTGCTCGAGCGTGACCTGACCTCGCCGTCGATCGCCACCCTGACCGACATCCTGGAGTGCCTGGGCACCGACCTGACCGCCTTCTTCAGCGAAAAGGCCGAGGAAAAGCTGGTCTTCGGCGAGGACGACATGTACGTCAAGACCGACGAGGAGGGCCTGCGGGGCAGCATCCAGTGGCTGGTGCCCACGGCGCAGAAAAACCGCATGGAGCCTATATTAGTCGAGATCGGCCCGCACGGCGAGACCGCCGAGGACGACCCCCACGAGGGCGAGGAGTTCGGCTACGTGCTCAGCGGAAGCGTGCAGGTGGTCGTGGGCATGCGCGTGGTGCGCGCCCGCAGGGGCGAGAGCTTCTACTATCACCCCACCGACAAGCACAAGCTGGTCAACCCGGGCAAAATTCCCGCCCGCGTCATCTGGGTCTCCACCCCGCCCACCTTCTGAACAGGAACGTTCGAGAGGCGGCCTTTCTGAGAAAGGCCCCTCAGCTTGTCAAAAAAGGTTTTGACAAGCTGGTGGACGGGGAAGCAAGCTCCCCCGCCACTGCCACCCTCACCAG
>CAKUFB010000349.1 GCA_934647145.1 uncultured Clostridia bacterium | reverse complement strand
AATGCAAATTTCGAAGGTTTACTGGAGGTAAATCGAGAAATCTGCATGCCGCAGATGGCGGAAAAGGCATCGCCCGACGCGCCGCTGAATTGTGCGGTGGCGCCTTAAGTCGTTCTGCCCGGAACAGCTCTGCGAATCGGCGAATGCCGCAGACTCATCAGGGATGACATGAGTTTTCCGCAACCTGCCGAAGTCAAAGGCTAAAAGCGACCGTCGCTTTATCCTCTTGTCAGGTCAGGCTGCGCAGCGCTTTCAAGGTCGGTTGGCAAGGATAGGCGCGTGAAAAATCATGTTATACCATGCCGCCTGGTTGAACAGAATTCAAGCAGCTATATCTCTTGTCACATGTAATTATGCGATTTTGACAAAACCCGCGGTCTTGAAAAGCAGCGCGGCTCGTGATATAATAAGAAAGTGAAAAAGGGTTCGCCTCGCCCTGCACGACGCGAAACGCCCACTGTGTTCTGAACGCCCCCCGCGCATACAGCGCGGACGAGCGCCGGAATATATTCTCAAGGAAATGCTAAGGGAGGATATGAAGCCGTGAACAGAATTCTGGAGAAAAAGTGCCTGAACCCGACCGTCACGCTGATGCGGGTCGATGCGCCGCTGGTGGCGCGCAAGGCCGAACCGGGACAGTTCATCATTCTGCGCGTGAGTGAGGACGGCGAGCGCATTCCGCTGACCGTGGCCGACTACGACCGCGAAAAGGGTACCGTGACCATCATCTTCCAGGTGGTGGGCGCGACGACCGAGAAGCTCAATCACCTCAGCGAGGGCGATTACATCCACGACTTCGTAGGCCCGCTGGGCCGCGCGACCCACACCGAGGGCCTGCGCAAGGTCGCGGTGGTGGGCGGCGGCGTGGGCTGCGCCATCGCCTATCCCGTGACCAAGAAGCTGCATGAGCAGGGCTGCGAGGTACACGCCATCGTGGGCTTCCGCAGCAGGGATCTGGTCATCCTCGAGGATGAGTTTGAGAAGTCCTCGACCCGCCTGGTGCGCATGAGCGACGACGGCAGCTGGGGCGAAAAGGGCCTGGTCACCGACGCGCTCAAAAAGCTGATCGAGTCGGGCGAAAAATACGACGAGGTCATCACCATCGGCCCGCTGATCATGATGAAGTTCGTCTGCAGGCTGACCGAGCAGTACGGCATCAAGACCGTCGCCAGCATGAACCCGATCATGATCGACGGCACCGGCATGTGCGGCGGCTGCCGGCTGACCGTGGGCGGCAAGACCAAATTCGCCTGCGTAGACGGCCCCGAGTTCGACGGCCATGAGATCGACTTCGACGAGGCCATCTCCCGCGGCTCGACCTATCGCGAGTTCGAACGCCATGCTTACGAAGAAACCTGCAACCTGTTCAAAGAGGTGAAGTAACATGCCGAATATGTCGCTGAAGAAGAACCCCATGCCCTCCCAGAGCCCGGAGGAGCGCAGCAAAAACTACAACGAGGTCGCCCTGGGCTATACCCGCGAGCAGGCCATTGACGAGGCGCAGCGCTGCCTGCACTGCAAAAACAGACCCTGCGTGAGCGGCTGCCCGGTGCGCATTCACATCCCGGATTTCATCGCCAGGGTGGCCGAGGGCGAGTTTGAAGAGGCCTATCAGATCATCGCCCAGTCCTCCTCCCTGCCCGCCGTGTGCGGCCGCGTGTGCCCGCAGGAGAGCCAGTGCGAGATGCACTGCGTGCGCGGCATCAAGGGCGAGCCGGTCGCCATCGGCCGGCTGGAGCGCTTCGTGGCCGACTGGCACAACGCCCACAGCGAGGCCGCTCCCGCCCTGCCTGAGCCCAACGGCCACAAGGTCGCGGTGATCGGCTCCGGCCCCTCCGGCCTGACCTGCGCGGGCGATCTGGCCAAGAAGGGCTACAAGGTCACCGTGTTTGAGGCGCTTCATACCGCCGGCGGCGTGCTGGTGTACGGCATTCCCGAGTTCCGCCTGCCCAAGAGCATCGTGCAGAAGGAGATCGACTCGCTGCGCGCGCTGGGCGTGGACGTGGAGACCAACGTGGTCATCGGCAAGACCATCACCATCGACGAGCTGATGAGCGAATACGGCTACGAGGCCGTGTTTATCGGCTCGGGCGCGGGCCTGCCCAAGTTCATGGGCATCCCGGGCGAGAACCTCAAGGGCGTGTATTCGGCCAACGAGTTTTTGACCCGCATTAACCTGATGAAGGCCTACAGGCCGGTGTGCGACACCCCGATTCAGCACGGCAGGCGCGTCGCGGTCGTGGGCGGCGGCAACGTGGCCATGGACGCGGCCCGCTGCGCGCGTCGGCTGGGCGCGGAGGTCACCGTGATCTATCGCCGCACAGAGGCCGAGTTGCCCGCCCGCCGCGAGGAGGTCGAGCACGCGATGGAGGAGGGCATCGAGTTCAGGTTCCTGACCAATCCGGTCGAGGTGCTCGCCGGCGAGCAGGGCTGGATGCGCGGCGTGCGCTGCCAGCGGATGGAGCTGGGCGAGCCGGACGCTTCCGGTCGCCGTCGTCCGGTGGCGGTCGAGGGCAGCGAGTTCGACCTGGAGATGGACTGCATGATCATGGCGCTGGGCACCTCGCCCAACCCGCTCATCAAGTCCACCACCCAGGGCCTTGAAACCCAGAGGTGGGGCGGCATCGTGGCCGACGAGGCGACCGGTCTGACCTCCCGCGAGGGCATTTACGCGGGCGGCGACGCGGTGACCGGCGCGGCGACCGTCATACTGGCCATGGGCGCGGGCAAGAACGCCGCCGCGGCCATCGACGAGTACATCCAGAGCAAGAACAAATAGCATAAAGCGAGCGAGTCGCCTGAAAAACGGGCGGCTCGCTTTGTATCATATAATAAGGAGAAACGGATGGCAGACAGACTGAGCTTTCGGGCGGCGAGGCCTGAGGACGCGGAAACCCTGTGCGCCTGGTGGAACGACGGGGCGGTGATGGCGCACGCGGGCTTTCCGCGGGGACTGGGTACGACCGCGCAGGCGGTGCGGAAGAAGATTC
>CAKUFB010000348.1 GCA_934647145.1 uncultured Clostridia bacterium | reverse complement strand
GGGGGAGGCTCCGCTTCGCTTCGCGCTCCCCCAGACCCCCACCGAAGTTTGTCCGGCCGGCAGTGCCGGCTACCACTTGCTGCCGCCGGTTCTGTCGACGACTATCGGCCGCCATACATTAGAGCGGCCGAAGTCTGAGTGGTTCCGCACTGCTGCGTCTCCCGCTGGGGGAGGCTCCGCTTCGCTTCGCGCTCCCCCAGACCCCCTCCGAAGTTTGTCCGCCGGGCACTGCCCGGTCAAAAAGGCGGCCTCTCGAACGTTCCCCCCTCCAGCGCGTGGCGGCGCAGCTGACCGCACGCGCCCTGAATGTCGTCGCCCATTTCGCGGCGGCGCGTGACGGAGATATGCCGCTGCTCCAGGCGCTTCATGAACGCGTCGATCTGCGCCTGAGTCGGCCCCTTCAGGCCGCGCTCGGGCACGTCGTTGAGCGGGATCAGGTTGACGTGGCACTGCAGGCCGCGCAGCCTGCCCGCCAGCTCGTCGGCGTGACGCACTTCGCAGTTCACGCCGTCGACCAGCGCGTACTCGAAGATCACCCGCCGCCCGGTTTTTTCGACGTAATGGCGGCAGGCGGCGATCACGTCGTCATAGGCGTAGGCGTTGGCGACCGGCATGAGCTTCCTTCGCACCTCGTCGTTGGGCGCGTGCAGAGACAAGGACAGCGTGACCGGCAGTCCCTCCCCGGCCAGCCGGTACATCTTCGGCACCAGTCCGCAGGTGGACAGCGACACGCCGCGCAGCGACATGTTCAGCCCCTTCTCGTCGCTCATCAGGCGCAGAAACTTCATCACGTTGTCGTAATTGTCCAGCGGCTCTCCGCTGCCCATCAGCACCACGTTGTGCACCCGCTCCCCGTCCAGCCGCCGGTTGGCGCACAGGATCTGGCCCAGGATCTCCCCCGCGCTCAGGTTGCGCACGCACCCCTCCAGCGTGCTGGCGCAGAACGCGCAGCCCATCCGGCAGCCCACCTGCGTGGACACGCACAGCGTGTTCCCGTGGTGATAGCGCATCAGCACGCCCTCGATCAGGTTGCCGTCCCGCAGCTCGTACAGGTACTTTTCCGTGCCGTCCAGCTTCGACACGTGTACCTCGCGAATCTCGATCGGGCAGTCGCAGGCCTCTTTGCGCAGCCGCTCGCGCAGCTCCTTGGGCAGGTTGGTCATCTCCTCGAACCGCGCGCCCTTCATCAGCCAGGCGTACACCTGACCCGCGCGAAAGGCCGGCAGGCCCATTTCCTTCAGGTAGGCCGCCAGCTCCTCGCGCGTCATATCCAATAGCTGTACCATTTCGTTATCCCCTGCGAATCAGCTTCGCGATGAAGAAGCCGTCGATCTCCGGATGCCTTCCGGGCAGCAGCTGCAGCTTGCCGTCTGTAAAGTCGCTCCGAAGCGCCTCCGGCACCCACCTGCCCTCGAGGTCGAGCGCGAACTCCGGATGCCTTTCAAGGAACGCGTCCACCTGCTCGCCGTTTTCCTCGGGCAGTATGGTGCAGGTCGAGTAGACCATCGCGCCGCCCTTTTTCACGTACTGGCAGCAGGTGTCCAGCAGCCGCTTCTGAAGCGCCGCGATTTCCTCCAGGTTGGTCTCCTTCAGGCGATACTTGATGTCCGGCTTGTTGTGCATCACGCCCAGGCCGCTGCACGGCGCGTCCAGCAGCACCCCGTCGATCGCAGCCACATTGTCCTCGCGCAGCACGGTCGCGTCCGCCTGGATGGGCCGCATGTTGTACAGTCTCAGTCGCTTGGCCGTATTCTTTATCAGCTCGACCCGGTGCGCGTGCAGCTCGTAGGCGTACACCCGCCCGGTGCCCTGCATCAGCTCGCACAGCAGCGAGGCCTTGCCGCCCGGCGCGGCGCACGCGTCGATCAGCAGGCTGCCGTTGCGGGGAGCCAGTGCCTCGGCCGCCAGCATGGAGCTCGCGCCCTGCACGGTGAACAGTCCGCGCCGGAAATCCGGGTCGGAGGGCAGGTCGCCCGCGCGCAGCACATGATAGCTGTGCGGCACGACGCCCTTCTTCCACTCCCAGCCGCGATTCGTCAGGTACCGCTCAAACGCCTCGTCGTTCATGTCGATCAGATTGGGGCGCACGGTCTCCCAGCGCTCCTGCGGACGGAAGGAGATGATGCGCTCCGCCTCCTGCTCGCCGTACGCGTCCGTCAGCCGCTTGACGATCGGCTCGGGCACAGAATACTCGATCGACAGGTAGCGGATGGCGCTCACCTCGCGGTCGGGCTGCTGAATGCTGCCCGCGTCGCGCGCTCGGATCAGGTTGCGCAGCGTGCCGTTGACCAGCGCCGCGTACTGCTCCCGGTCATAGGCCTTCACCTGCTTGACCGCCTCGTCCACCGCCGCGTGATCGGGCACGCGATCCATGTACAGGATCTGCGCCGCCGCCAGATGCAGCAGCTCCTGAATGAACGGCTCGGGCATCCGCTCCACGAACTGTCCCAGCACGTACTCAATCCGCATCCGGTTCTCCAGCGCCGTGTAGAACATGCTGGTCGCCAGCCGCTTGTCCTCCAGCGACAGCGCGGCGTTCCTCAGCCGCTCGTTGAGCGCAATGCCTGAGTACGCCCCGCCGATGGTCACGTCGCACAGCGCGCTTAAGGCCAGCTTGCGCGCGTCCGTGGTTTCCCTGCGCGGCACACGCGGCTTTTTCTCCCCGTCATAGGGACGGCGTTCCTTATCGAACGGTTTTTTCTCCCCGCCATAGGGACGGCGTTCCCCGTCGAACGGCTTTTTCTCCCCGCCATAGGGACGGCGTTCCTTATCGAATGGCTTCTTCGGTCTGTCTTCGCTCATTGCGTCTTCTCCTCTATCAGTTTCCCACAGGCCGGGCAGGCTGAGCCTGCGCCCACTTGCTGCCGCCGGCCGGGCAGGGCCCGGTTCCACTTGCTACCGCCGATTCTTTCGACGAATTCGGGAACCATAGATTGAAGTTCCCGAATTCTGCGTAATACCATATTGCAGGCTCTCCCGGGGGGGGGGGGGGG
>CAKUFB010000347.1 GCA_934647145.1 uncultured Clostridia bacterium | reverse complement strand
TGCAGGCTCCGCGCCCGAAAAATCTTTGATTTTTAGCGGAGACTGGAGAGGGTGGCAGTGGCGGGGGAGCTTGCTTCCCCGTCCACCAGCTTGTCAAAACTTTTTTGACAAGCTGAATCTGCGGGCTTCCCCGCGGATTTTTGGCCGACGCTGCCGGCTTCCGCCCATTCGCGACCGGCGTTTTTCGCGGGCAGACGAGCGACGGCCAAGCGAACTGAACCTGACGACAGTCCTTCAAAAAAAGAACGCATCCGCTTCCGGGCACGTACTCGGAGGCGGATGCGCTTTCGTTTATCGATAGAGAAGGCCGTTCTTCTCGAGGTATTCGCGCAGCATGAGCGGCCAGTCGGTCTGGATGAAGTCGAAGCCGCGGCGCGCGACCCAGCCCCAGCCGGTTTCGGGATCGCCGCACAGGGCGGTATCGTCGTTGTGCCCGGCCGAGAGCACGGCGCGGTAGTTGTACACGATGGTGTTGCACCAGGACAGTATGCCGTCGTTCCTCAGCCTTTCCAGGTAGGAGGGCGCGCACAGCGGGCTGTCCTCCGATGTGAAGAGCAGCTCCTGGCCCATGTAGTTGATGCTTCGGCGCAGCAGCTCGCGATGAATTTCCTCGGCGTGTTCGCGCACAATGACCATGTACTGCACGTCGGGCGCGTACTGCTCGATCACGTCGAACAGCTCCTTCTTCGGGCCGGTCTTGACCAGGATCTGCTCCATCATGCCGTGGGCGCGGATGCGGTCGGAGATTTCCCGCGGATGCTCCCAGAACTTGTCGCAGTTGATGTAGCATCTGCCCTTGAACCGCTCGAGCACCTCGTCCAGCGTGTTCAGGCCAAACTGTGTGGGCGTGTCGTCCTGATTGACGAAGCGCAGAGCGCGCACCTCGTCGGCGGTCATCTTCGCGATGTCGCAGTCGGCGTTCAGGTGGGCGCGCTCCATGCCGGGATGAAAGATGAACAGCTCGCCGTCGGCGCTCATGTCCACGTCGATCTCGATCATGTCCGCGCCCTGCGCAAGGGCGATCTCATACGAAGGAATCGTGTTGCAGGGGATGTTGCCGCCCGCCACGCCCCGGTGCGCCACCAGGATGATCTTCTCCCGCGCGGTTTTCCTCAGGTCAAAGTCCATGTCGCAGCCTCCTAATGTGTATTCGATGGAAATATTATACCGTCCGCGCGCCGCGCCGTCAAGTCGCTCTTTTCAGGTGCGGACATCCCGGAGGTCGGCAAAGCCGACCTCCGGGATGCGGGGGGAGGGGCGCGCTACGCCCCTCCCCCCGCGCCCCTCTCCCCTTCCGCGCATGCGCGGAAGAGCGCGCTCGCGCGCGCCGCCCGGCGGGCGGCCTGTCGGGGTCCCCGCGCCGCAGCGCGCGCGGGGCTGGAACCTTGCATAACCCGAAGAATTTTTGCGATTCTCTGAACCCGTGGAACGTTTTTGCAAAAAATGCGTCTAAAGATAGTTGTTAGGGACGCCGTTTTGTATTATAATAGAGTTGCAATCAGGGGTATACGGGGGGCGATCAACGGTGACTTCTATGGAGAGAATCTGGCAGCAGTTCAGCACGCGCGTGCTGAGCCTGGGGGCCAGCCTGAGCTGGCGAAACGCCCTGGACATCGCCCTGGTGGCGCTGCTGGTCTACTATGTCATCGCGCTGGTGCGCCAGACGCGGGCAAACTCGGTTCTGAAGGGACTGGCGCTGGTGCTGATCATGGCGTGGCTGAGCGACGTGATGCAGCTGAGCGCCTTCAACTGGATCCTTCGGCAGGTCATCAACACGGGCGTGATCATGCTGGTAGTGCTGTTTCAGCCGGAGCTGCGGCGCGGCCTTGAAAAGATCGGCCGGTCGAAGCTGTCGGGCGCGGGACTGCTCGAAAGCAATCACAAGATCGCCACCGCCGAGCACGACGCGGACGAGATTGTGCACTGCATGACCAACCTGTCCCGCCGCCGCGTGGGCGCGCTGGTGGTCATCCAGAACAAGACCGGCCTGAACGACATCATCGCCACCGGCACCATGCTGGACGCGGAGATTTCCTCGGCGCTGCTCGAGAACATCTTCGAGCCCAACACGCCGCTGCACGACGGCGCGGTCATCATGCGGAACGGCCGGGTAGTCGCCGCGGCCTGCTACCTGCCTCTGTCCGAAAACTACAGCATCAGCCGCGAGCTGGGCACCCGCCACCGCGCGGCCATCGGCATTTCCGAAACGACCGACGCAACCGTACTGGTCGTGTCGGAGGAAACCGGCGTCATCTCCGTGGCGCGCGAAGGCAAGCTGACCCGCTACTTTGACGCCAAGGCGCTCAAAAAGCTGCTGATGGATCTGTTCCAGCCGGCTGAGGATTCCTCGAAAAAGACGCTGCTTGGCATGTTCAGGGCGGCGCCGGGAAGGAAGGCGAAGCAGCATGAAGAAGAAAAGTGAGCAGATTGGGGCCGCCGTCAAGGCGCTGGCCGCGAAGCTGTGGCGGATCGTCTCGCACAACCTGATGTGGAAGATTCTGTCGGTGGTGATCGCCGTGCTGATGTGGAGCTACATCGTCAGCGCGGACAGCAGCATCACCCGCACGAAGGTTCTAAGCAGCGTAGACGTATCCCTGAGCGGCCAGTCGGTGCTGCAGAGCCGCCTGCTGGCCGTGGTCATGGACGAGGACGAGGCGCTCGCCTCGGTGCGCGTCAAGGTCAAGGTGCCGCAGGCCAACTACGCCCGCGTAACCGCCGACAGCGTCAGCGTGGAGCTGGACCTGTCCAGGGTGCGCCAGACCGGGCGGCAGGAGGTCGAGCTGGTCGGCACGACCGCCTACGGCGAGGTGGTGCAGATCACGCCCTCCACGCTCGAGGTCGACATCGAGCCGATGGACACCCGCGTGGTGCCGGTCAACGTGGAGCTGCAGAATCAGGATGAAGACAAATACTACTACGTGGTCAGCCAGAGCAACCCCTCGCAGCTGACCATCTCCGGCGCGTCGAGCGTGGTGCAGCGCATTGCGCAGGCGCAGGCGCTGGTCAACGTCGA
>CAKUFB010000346.1 GCA_934647145.1 uncultured Clostridia bacterium | reverse complement strand
GCCCATGCTCGAGTCGCTGGGCGTGCAGGCCGTTCCCCTGCCCACGGCGGTGCTCAGCACGCATACCGGAGGCTTCGGCCACCCGGCCGCAGTTGACCTGACCGCCTTTATGCAGGAAGCGATTTTCCACTACCGCTCGCTCGATCTGCGCTTCGACGCGGTGATCACCGGCTACATGGCCTCCTGCCGGCAGGCGGATATCGCCCGCGGGCTGCTCGCCTGGCAGTCTCAGGCGCTCAAGGTGGTCGATCCGGCGATGGCCGACCACGGCCGCCTGTATCAGGGCCTGCCGAAGGATCTGCCCGGCCGCCTGCGCGCGCTGTGCGAGGACGCCGATCTGATCGTGCCCAACTGGACCGAGGCCTGCCTGCTCGCCGGCGCGGAATATTCGGATGCGCCTGTCTCCCCCGAGGCGCTTTTTGCGCTGTGCTCCCGCCTGCCCGGACGCGAAGCGGTCGTGACCGGCGCGCCCCTTGAGGGCGGCCCGGCCAACGCGGTGTATTCGGGAGGCGAGGTGACGCTCATCCCCTACGAGCTGCTTCCCGCCGCCTATCCGGGCACGGGCGACCTGTTCGCCGCCCGCCTGACCGGACGAATGCTTCAGGGCATGCCGCTTGAAAGGGCCGCGCGCGAGGCCACGCAGTTCCTCTCCGCGGTCATTGCCCGCACGCTTTCGGCGGATGCGCCCGCGCGGGAGGGCGTGCTGCTCGAGCGCTGCCTGTGACAGAAAGTTTCCAGGCGCTGAGCGGTTTGTTCCGTACTGTTCGAACGTTCCGTGGTTGTGAATTACTGAACGTTCCGTTTTTACGAAAATGTTAATACAGTCACGCTTGACAAAATTGCGCCACATCCATACAATAGAACCGTTTGCTCCCGGCGAGGGATCACATCATTATGGAGGCGCTATTATGGAAAAGCTGTTCAAGCTCAAGGAACACAACACCACCGTCCGCACGGAGATCCTGGCGGGCATCACGACCTTCTTCGCGATGGCCTACATTATCTTCGTCAACCCGTCCTTCCTGCAGGCCACCGGCATGGAATACACCGCCGTGCTGGTCGCCACCTGCGTGTCCGCGGCCATCGGCTCCGCGCTGACCGCCTTCCTGTCCAACACGCCGTTTGCGCAGGCGCCGGGCATGGGCCTGAACGCTTTCTTCACCTACACCGTCTGCCTGGGCATGGGCTACACCTGGCAGCAGGGCCTAGCCATCGTCTTCCTGTCGGGCGTGCTGTTCCTGCTGGTCGCCATCTCCCCGCTGCGCTCGAAGATCATCGCGTCCATTCCCGCCTCCCTCAAGGCGGCCATCAGCGCGGGCATCGGCCTGTTCGTGACGCTGGTCGGCCTGCTCAACGCGGGCATCGTCGTGACCTCGGGCACCGTGCTTGACCTGGGCGTAATCACCAGGGGCGCGCCGCTGCTGGCGCTGATCGGCGTGGTCATCACCGGCGTCCTGATGGCCTGGAAGGTCAAGGCCGCCCTGATCCTGGGCATCCTCATCACCACCGTGATCGGCATCCCCATGGGCGTGACCACCTTCCCCGAGCAGATTACCATTGAGAGTATCTCGCTGTCCTCCACCTTCCTGAAGCTGGACTTCGCGGGTCTGGGCACGCTGGGCCTTCTGCCCCTGGTCACCGCCATCGTCACCTTCACCATCTGCGACTGCTTCGACACCGTGGGCACCCTGATCGGCACCGCCGGCAACGCAGGCATGCTGGACAAGGACGGCAACCTGCCGGGCGGCGACCGCGCGCTGATCGCCGACGCCGTAGCCACCTGCACGGGCGCGCTGCTGGGCACCTCGACCGTCACCACCTTCGTGGAGTCCTCCACCGGCATCGCCGAGGGCGGCCGCACCGGTCTGACCTCGCTGACCACCTCGGTGCTGTTCCTGCTGGCCATCTTCCTGGCCCCCGTCGCCGGCATCATCCCCAGCGCCGCCACCGCGCCCGCGCTGATCATCGTCGGCATGCTCATGATCGGCAACGTCACCCGCATCGACTGGAGCGACGCGGAGGTCGCCCTGCCCTGCTTCCTGACCATCGCCGTCATGCCCTTCGGCTATTCGATTTCCGACGGCATCGGCTTCGGCATCATCAGCTACACCCTGATCAAGCTCTTCCGCGGCAAGGCCAAGGAGGTGCCCGTGCTGATGTACGTGCTCAGCGCGCTGTTTATCGCCGCCTTCGTGCTGTCCAACCTGGGCGCGTAAGGCAAGCGAACCCGATTCCATCCTCAAAGGAGGTATGCATAAAATGTACTACGAGATGAAAGTGGCCGGCCTGAACCGCCGCCTGCCGCTGTGCCCGCTCAACGACAAGCTGATGATCGGCGCGTTCGTCATCTTCGGCGACGTGGAGCTGACCAGCGCCTGCGCCAGGGAGCTGCTCAAGCGCGCGCCCGAGCACGACGTGCTGATCACCGCCGAGTCCAAGGGCATCCCCCTGGTCTACGAAATGGCGCGTCAGGAGGGCGGCTCCAGGTATCTTCTGGCCCGCAAGGCGCCCAAGCTGTACATGAAGAACGTCTTCACCGTGGAGGTCAACTCGATCACCACCGCCAACCGGCAGGTGCTCTGCCTGGACGGCGAGGACGCCGAGTACATGAAGGGCAAGCGCGTGATCATCGTCGACGACGTGATCAGCACCGGCGAGTCCCTCAAGGCGCTGGAAACCCTGGTCGAGCGCGCCGGCGGTCAGATCGTGGGCCGCATGGCCATCCTGGCCGAGGGCGACGCGCAGACCCGCGAGGACATCATCTACCTCGAAAAGCTGCCCCTGTTCAACGCCGAGGGTCAGCCCCTCGAGGACTAACCCCACTGAACCCGGTTTCCACAAAAACGAGCAGGCTGAGCCTGCACACACCTGCTGCCGCCGGATAGAACACGAAACCAGCCGCCATAAATTGGAGCGGCTGGTTTCTTCGAATCTGCGTGCTTCACCGCAGATTGATAGTCGGCACTGCCGACGCGGGCAGACAAACTTCGGTGGGGGTCTGGGGGAGCGCGAAGCGGAGC
>CAKUFB010000345.1 GCA_934647145.1 uncultured Clostridia bacterium | reverse complement strand
TCGCCTTTGGCGAAACTGCCGACGGCTCAAATCGTAGATTTGAGCCGCGGCACCTGGCCGGGGAGCGTGCTTCCCCGTCCACCAGCTTGTCAAAACCTTTTTTGACAAGCTGAAATCCTCCGCATGAAGCCATGCGGAGGATTTGGTTTGTCTCGAGTGATTACGGATAGGTGCGGAACTCCCAGCCGTCGGTCGGCGCGGGGGTCACGCCGGGATAGGGCGTTACCTCTGGCTTGCTTTCCTCATAGGAGGGGTCGTAGTCCGGGTTGTTGTCGCGCGGATCGGTGGGGTCGTAGCCGCTCTTGCCCAGCGCGGGCGCGGCCAGGCTTGCAAGCAGCGCCGAATCGGGCGCGGTGCTCAGGTAGCGCACGGGCGTGCCGGCGGGCACGTTGTCGTAAATCCACTTCGCGTCGGCGGCCAGCAGCAGCACGCTGCCCTCGGAGCCGGCGGTGCCCAGCGTGGCGTAGGACTCGGGCTTGATCATGTCCGGATACTGGAGCGAATAGTTGATCGAGTGGAACAGGAGCTTGCCGCAGATGCGGGTGGCGTACTGGAACTGATTCTCGCCCAGCAGGCTGGAGCCCCAGCGCATCTTCTGGCCGTCCATGCGGTATAGGCCGTCGCCCGGCTTGTTTGCGTACAGGTCGGTCGTGCAGATCATCGTGCGGGCCAGGATCGAGTACTCGCCGTTCTCGTCCACGGTGTACACGCGCACCACGTGCTGACCCCGGTCGACTTCGATATAGTAGGGGAAGTCCAGCTCCACCGGCTCGGGGGCGGCAGTGGCCTCAGGCGCGGCGGTCGGCTCGGAAGTGGCCTCGATCGTGGGCGCGGCGGTCGGCTCGGCGGTCGCGGCCTGGGTCGGCGACTCGGTCATGTTCACGATCGGGGTCGGTTCGCCGGTCACGCTGGGCTGCACGGGCACACTCTGGGTGCTCTGCGGCGCGGCGGTCGGCGCCTGCGTCGGCGCGTCGGTGGGCAGCGGGGAAGCGGTCGGCGCGAGGGTGGCGGTCACCTGCACCGTCGGTTCAGGGGTCAGGGTGGCGGCCACCTGAGCCAGCTTCCCGGTCAGGCTGTTCTCCTGACGCAGGAGCGCGTAATACACGCCGCCCACCAGCAGGACAAGCAGCAAAAACGCAATGAGCGTACGAACAACATGCCGTCCGGCATGCTTCTTCAGGTGTTTAGCCATGTGCAATCCCCTCGGCTTCCAATGTGCTTTTTCATATTATAACACGCCCTGCGCCTTCCGCGCAAGCATGTTGACCCACAAATTACACGTCTTCGGTTATTTTTGAAGCAATTCTTCCAGATATTTCCCTGCCCAGGCGGCATGAACGCGTACAGCCTCCCCGTCGCTCGTCTCCAGCGCCCGAATTTCAGGCAGCAGATCGACCCGCCCGTCATGCGCGGCCATGAGACAGGCGCGCGCCTGCACCCGCAGCTTTCGCGCGTTGTTTTTGCCCAGGAAGGGGATCAGCGGCCTGTACTCGCCTCTCAAAAGCGCCCTGAGCTCCAGCGCGCGCAGCAGCTCCTCGGGCGGCTCGACCGGCGCGACGGCCCGGTTTCGGGGACAGCAGGCCTGACAGGCGCTGCACCCCAGCAGGCTCGCCCCCATGGCCAGACGAAATTCCTCGCGCACCGGCTCGCTCTCCGGCTGGGCGCGCAGACATCTGTCCAGATTCACCTCGCCGTCCCCGCTCAGCGCGCCGGTCGGACAGGCCCTTTCGCAGGCGTGGCAGCGCAGGCACTGCGGCGAGAAGCCCTCGTCCGCGCCCGGCGGATCGAACGGCAGCGGCGCGCTCGTCAGCACGCACTGAAGCGACACCCAGCTGCCCATTCCGTCCACGGCGATCAGGCTGTTTCGCCCATACGCGCCCAGTCCGCTGCGCGCGGCGAGCGGCTTTCTGGGCAGCGGGGCGCGCATGTCGGCCTCGTAGCCCTTCTCCCGCAGCCAGGCCTCCATCCGCATCGCGGCCTCGTGGGCGGCGTTCGAGGCGGGATAGTACGCGTCGAGCAGCGCACGCCCCGCCGCGCAGTACGGCCTGTACGGCCAGACCAGCTCCACGATCGCGCGCACCGAGGGCAGAATTTCCCACGGGTCGCCGGTCAGCGAGAACGTCTGCGGATGCGTCCGCCGGACGGGCAGCTGCTCCGGCCGGGCAATCCGCACCCTCGCAAAACCCAGATCGCGCGCCTTCCCGCGCACCTCTTCCTCAAGGCTCATTTGCTTCCGCCCCCGGCACGCGCGCAATCGGCGTATAGCACAGCCGGCCGTCCGCCCGCGCGCTCTCAAACAGCGTGATAAACCGCACCGAAAACGCACATTCCGGCGCTTTTTCAGGCTCAGTCAGCCCGGCGGCATGCCTCGCCAGCGTAATGTGCGGCACGTAGCGCTCCGCTTCATCGTTCAGGCTGACCCCCTCCCGGCGCAGCGAATCGCACAGCCGCGCCTGAAGCGCCGCAAGAGGCTCGCTCTTCTCTACGCCCACGTAGAGCACCGTGCCGCCCTTGAATGTGCCCGCCTCACTCAGGCGCGCCTCAAACGCCCCCGAAAACGCCTCCCGCATTGCCCGCACAATCGCCGGAATGCGTTCGCGCGCCGTCTGCCCCAGAAAGCACAGCGTCACGTGGTACAAATCAGGCGCGTAGTACCGCCCGGGCACGCGCGCAGACAGCGCCTGCGCCCACTGACGCAGCGCACGCCGCGCCGCCTCGTCCGGCTCAACACCCACGAACAGCCGCGCCGTCTCCGCCTGCATGCCGCTCACCTCCTGAGAAAAATCCATGTCGGTCGTCCCCTTTCCTGGGGGAGCAAGCTCCCCCTGTCCCCCTGCGGGCCTGCCGGCCCGCTTCACTGGGGAGGGCGGCCTGAACGGCAACGCGCCTCCCCAGACCCCACCCACAGCCCCAAGGGGCCGCAAGGAAGCGATTCCCTGCGGGGAATCGCATTATCGGGCGGCTGCGGCCGCCCATAGGGGACGGGGGTGGGGGCTCGGGGGAGGGGGCGCGAAGCGCCCCC
>CAKUFB010000344.1 GCA_934647145.1 uncultured Clostridia bacterium | reverse complement strand
AGGGCGTTCAGGCACTCGCCGCCGTCCTCGGTGACGAGCATCAGATCCTCGATGCGCACGCCGAAGCGGCCGGGCAGGTAAATGCCGGGCTCGATCGAGAAGATCATGCCGGGCTGGGCGACGGTCTGGCTGGTTGCGCTGACGTCGGGAATTTCGTGCACCTCCAGGCCGATGCCGTGGCCGGTGCGGTGGATGAAGTACGGCCCGTAGCCGCCCTCCTCGATGACGCGGCGCGCGGCGCGGTCGATTTCGCACATGGGCACGCCCGGACGAACGGCCCTGCGCCCGGCCTCGTTGGCCTTCTTCACCAGGTCGTAGACGCGCTTCATCTCGTCGGTCGCCCTGCCCAGCACGACGGTGCGGGTCATGTCGCTCATCGCGCCGTCGAGGTTCAGGCCCAGGTCGAGGATCACGGTCTGATTCTCCTGAAGCGGGGTGTTGTCCGAACCGTGGTGCGGCTCGGCGCAGTGGGGGCCGAAGCACACCAGCGGGTCGAAGCTGGGCCCGAGCGCGCCCAGCTCCTCGGCGAAGTCGGCGTAGCGCCGGCAGACCTGCTTTTCGGTGTCGCCCGCGCGCAGGGTGGGAATCAGGCGGCGCAGGCACTCGTCGTTGGCGCGGGAGCTGGCGCGCATGCGGTCGATGAACGCCGCGTCCTTGATCAGGCGCGCCTCGTCCACCGGCCTGCTGCCCACCACCGGGCGAATGTCCGGCCGCGCGGCCATCAGGCGCAGGGTAAACTGGCTGGGCCAGAACTTGTCAACGCCCACCACGCCGCCGGGCAGCGCCTCGGCCAGGCAGGCGATGCAGTCGTCGGTGTCGTCGTACTCGGTCAGGGGCAGGCTCTCGTCGCCGCTGAGCGCGAAGAGCCGGTTGGCGAACAGGCGCGCCTCGCCGTCTTGCTTCACCATCAGCGCCAGCATGCGCTCGCCCGGATGAATCCACTGGCCGGTCAGGTAGGCCACCGACGCGGGGGATGTGACCAGCAGGCAGGGGAGATGTTCCTTTTCCATGTTGCGCAGGACGCGCGCAAGGCGTTCCTTATCGATCATTTTGCTCTTCCTTTCTGCACTGTATGACGTGATAGCCGCCGCCGCGGGCAATGGTCTGGGCGTTGCCGAAGACGGACAGCAGGTGCTTGTGCGCGGAGGGCGCGCCCTGCTGCTTGCGGATGACGATCGTCAGCGTGCCGCCCGGGGTGAGCCGCTCGTGCGCCTCGTCGAACATGGCGTAGATCGCCTGCTTGCCCGCGCGGATGGGCGGGTTGGTGACGACGTGGCTAAATGTGCCGGAGAGCGCCGAAAACGCGTCGCTGACCACCGCCTGAGCGTTCGTCAGGCCGTTTGAGCGGATGTTCTTCTGCGCCAGGGCGACCGCACGCTCGTTCACGTCGCACAGCACGACCTGCGCCTCCGGGTTGGCCGCGCCCAGCGAAACGCCCACCGGCCCCCAGCCGCAGCCCAGGTCGAGCACCCGGCCGGACAGGCCGCCCATCGCCTCGATCAGCAGCCGGCTGCCCGGGTCGAGCTCGTTTTTGGAGAACACGCCCGCGTCGGTTTCAAAGGTCAGGCTGCGCCCCAGGATATTCACCCGCACCAGGCGCGTATTGTGCTCGCTCTCCGGCAGGGGGGTGTAGTAATGATCGGCCATTCAGCTTTCCTCCAGTTCGGTCAGGCGATACAGGCTCGCCCGTTCTTCCTCGGTCAGGTATCGCCACTCGCCCTCGCCGAGCGATTTGTCCAGCTCGATTCCGGCGATGCTGCGGCGCGACAGGGCAATCACCGGGTGCCCGCAGGCGGCCAGCATGCGCTTGACCTGATGATACTTTCCCTCGTGCACGGTGACCTCGCACAGGGACTCCTCGTCCCCCGCGCGCAATATGCGCAGTCCGGCCGGCTCGCAGGTGAAGTCCTTGAGCGGCACGCCCTCCCAAAACCTGCGCACGCAGGTCTCGTCCAGCCTGCCCTCGACCGCTGCCAGGTACTTTTTGTCCATCTTCCATCGGGGCGAGATCAGCCGGTGCGCCAGCTGCCCGTCGGTGGTCAGCAGAATCAGGCCGGTCACGTCCCTGTCCAGCCGGCCCACCGGCCCCAGGCCGCGCTTCCTGAGCGGCTCGGGCAAGAGATCCATGACGGTCGCGCCGCGCCCGTCCTCGGTGGCGGTCAGGCAGCCCGCCGGCTTGTTGAGCATCAGGTGCAGGTGCTTCTCGGTGGACAGCGCCTCGCCGTCCAGCGTGACGCGGGCGGTATCCGCGTCGAGAGTATGCGCCGCGTCGCGCACCGTCTCGCCGTCCACCTTTACGCGCCCCGCGCGGATGACCTGACCGGCCTGCCTGCGGCTCAGCCCGTTTTCCGAGAGCAGCTTGTCCAGCCGCGTTCTGCGCATGCGCATCCCTCCATTCCACGCGTATATCATACCACGATTTGCGCGTTTCCACAAGTGCGTCTCACCCCCGCGGCGGGGCGCGCATACCGTGGAGCAGGGATAGGAGGAATCATGATGCGAACACTGAACGACCTGCCGCTGGGCAAGTGCGCGCGCATCGGGCGAGTGTGCCTGGAGGGCGCGATGGGCCGGCGGCTGAGCGAGCTGGGATTTCTGCCGGGCAGCGAAGTCGCCTGCCTGCTGGTCAGTCCCCTGGGCGACCCGCGCGCCTATCAGATCTGCGATACGCTGATTGCCCTGCGCGGGCGGGACGCGCGGCATATTGAACTGGACGAATTTCCCGAGAAGGGAGTGAACGCGCCATGAACCGCGTTCTTGCGCTGGCCGGAAACCCCAATGTGGGCAAGAGCACGCTGTTTAACGCGCTGACCGGCCTGCACCAGCACACCGGCAACTGGCCGGGAAAGACCGTTTCGCTGTGCGAGGGCGTCTGGCGGGGCGGCGAAGCGGATTGCCGCCTGATCGACCTGCCCGGCGCGTATTCGCTGCACGCGCGCAGCGCCGAGGAGGCCGTCACGCGTGACTTTCTGCTTTCGGGCGAGGCGCGGGCGGTGATCGTCGTGTGCGACGCGGCCTGCCTGAAAAGGAACCT
>CAKUFB010000343.1 GCA_934647145.1 uncultured Clostridia bacterium | reverse complement strand
GCGCGGGCGATGCCGTGACGGATGGCGCCGGCCTGGCCGGTGTATCCGCCGCCGTGCACGTTGACGATCACGTCAAAGCGGCCCAGCGTCTCGGTCAGCGTCATGGGCTGACGCACGGTGGTCTTCAGCGTCTCGAGACCAAAGAAGGAATCGAGATCGCGCTTGTTGATGGTGATGTTGCCTTCACCGGGGATCAGACGAACGCGAGCGATCGCCTTTTTTCTTCTGCCAACTGCATTGTAGCAAACCTCAGACATGTTCGTTCCTCCTCCCTTACAGGTTCTTCAGCTCGAGCGCGACAGGCTTCTGGGCCTGATGCGGATGCTCGGAGCCGGCGTAAACGTGCAGCTTCTTGATCATGGCGTAACCCAGCGGGCCGTGGGGCAGCATGCCGCGAACCGCCTTTTCCACGACGAACTCGGGCTTCTTGGCCATCAGCACGCGATAGGACGTCTCTTTCAGGCCGCCGGCGTAGCCGGTATGATGACGGTAGGTCTTGTCATCCAGCTTATTGCCGGTCAGGCGAACCTTGTCCGCGTTCACAACGATCACATAGTCGCCCGCGTCCGCATGGGGAGTGAAGGTGGGCTTGTTCTTGCCGCGCAAGATCATCGCGATCTGCGAAGCCAGACGACCCAGCACGAGGTTTTCTGCATCAATGACATACCACTGGCGCTCCACGTTGGAGGCCTTTGCCATAAACGTACTCACGAGTATTCCCCTCCTAAATCTGGTGGGCCTGTTCTTCGCTGGTCAGACGAATACTGGGGCAGCGTCAGCGGACTCGGGGCTAATGAGCCGCACTGGCACAAAATGTATTGTACCCCATTGCGGCCCGTTTGTCAATGGATAAGCAGCGGCTTTAACATGCTCTTAAATATAAACGGGCGCTTTCCCAAAGCGCCCGCGATTGGGTTCGTCACAGATTGAACAGGTTCTTGTGAATGTAGGCGCAGCTGCTGGCGACGGCCTTGAGCGGGTCGCCGTCCATCCAGTTGCCGTCCTGCTCGACCACGAAGAACTCCACGCCGGCCTCGTCGGCGGCCTTGACGATTTTCCTGTAGTTCATGTTGCCGTGGCCGACCTCGGTGATGAAGTTCTCGACGCGGTTGGTTTCGGGATTGCGGCGCACGCCCATGTCCTTGATGTGGATCAGGCGGATCAGATCCCTGTGCTCCTGGATGAAGGAGGCGGGATCGACGCCGGCGTTCTGCGCCCAGAAGCAGTCCAGCTCCAGCGCGGCGCACTCGGGATTGAGACCCTCGAGCAGCATCTCATAGATGGACTTGCCGTTGTCCATCTTGATGAACTCGCCGCTGTGGTTGTGATAGACGAACTTGTAGCCGGCCTTCTTGAGCACCTTGCCAGCCTTGTTCACGCCGTCGATGAAGGCGGAAACCTCGTCGGGCGTGCTCATGCCATAGCCGCCGGTGCCGATGTAGCGGCAGCCGAACAGGTCGTGAACGCGCACGGCCTCCTCGGGGTTGTCGAGCACCTGCTGTGCGTTGTAATGCGTGTTGACGATCTGCACGCCGGCATCTTTGGCGTAGCGGGCGAACAGGGCGGGGTCGATCAGGAAACCCGCGGGCTCGGCCTGGGTATAGCCCATCTCGGCGATGGCGCGGAAGCCGTCGCGGATGGAAGCCTCGTCCTTGAGGAACACGTCGCGAATGCTGTACAGCTGAAGTCCGATCTGATTCATCAGTCATCTCTCCTTTGCATTGGTCGAAACCGTTTATGCCGCGCATATTATACTCCGCAGTCAGTCTGGTGTCAACTGCCAAAACGGACAAATTCCATGCGAAAAGCAACCTTTCCGGGTCGGCTGGGCCGACGGCCACTTGCTGCCGCCGGTTCTGGCGACGACCGTTGTCCGCCATAGACTGAAGCAGCCAAGGTCTGCGGATTTCCGGAATTCTCCGGAAATCATTAGCCGACAGTGCCGGCTTCCACTTGCTGCCGCCAAAACCAAGCGAATCTGTCGGCCATAGACTGGAGCCTCCAGATTCTTCGCGGTCGGAAGACCCGGGGATAATGCCCCACAAGAACTACGGGTCGGCGGGCAGGCTGCCGCCGAAACCACGCGAATCTGTCGGTCATAGACTGGAGCCTCCAGATTCTTCGAGGTCGGAAGAGCCGGGGATAATGCCCCACAAGAACTACGGATCGGCGGGCAGGCTGAGCCTGCACCCACTTGCTGCGGGTCGGCCGGGCAGTGCCCGGTTCCACTTGCTGCCGCGGAGGCCACACGAATCTGTCGGCCATAGACTGGAGCCTCCAGATTCTTCGTGTTCGAAAGACTCGGGGGGGAATGCTCCACAAGAACTACAGGCACTGCCCGGTCAGAAAGGCGGTATCTCCAACGTCCCCCTTACCCCAGCGTGGGGATGATGAGCTCGGGCAGGTCGCCTGACAGATCGATTTTATTCATGCGCGCGGCCTTTTTGCCCATGGCGCGCTCGAAGAAGTCGGGCGACATGAGCTCGAAGCGCAGGCGCGGCGTCATGAAATGCATGGCGATGGTCGTGCGGGCGTTGATCGAAAGGGCGAGCTGCGCGGCCTGCACGCCGTCGATGGTGTACACGCCGCCCACCGGGATGAGCAGCGCGTCCAGCCTGCCCAGCTCGGCGATCTGGCTGCGGGAGAGCATGTGTCCCAAATCGCCCAGGTGCGCCACGCGCTGGCCGTCGGCCTCGATGACGAAGAGGGTGTTCTCGCCGCGCTTTGCGCCCTGCGCGTCGTCGTGATAGGAGGCGAAGGGAAGGACGCGCACGTCGCGAAGGCGGGTTTCCTGCGCGCGGGAGGCGATGACGAATTCGCCGGTGAAGGCCGAGGCGCAGTTGTGGTCGTAGTGGTCGTGGCTGATGGTGAGCAGGTCGGGGGTCAACGCGGGGCGGTCGTAGCCCACGGTCGGGTCGAAGGGATCGGTCGCGATCACTGTGCCCCGGTTCGTCGTGAGGCTGAAGCAGCTGTGTCCAAGCCATTGAATGATCATAGGTTCCTCTCCTTCCTTATCTTCAGGAGCAGGCGGCCGCA
>CAKUFB010000342.1 GCA_934647145.1 uncultured Clostridia bacterium | reverse complement strand
TCGTCGCCAGAACCCGCGGCAGCAAGTGGAACCGGGCACTGCCCGGCGGCAGCAGGTGGGTGCAGGCTCAGCGAACCTCTCAGTCACCTGCGGCGACAGCTCCCCTTTCAGGGGAGCCTTACGGTAGAGCGACCATGCCTCCCCTGAAAGGGGAGGTGCCTGCGATACAGGCGGTGGGGTTCGAATTGCGAAGACCTTGGCCGCTTCAATTTATGGCGGCCAATGGTCGTCAATAGAATCCGCGGCAGCAGCCTGCCTTGAAGGAGAAATGTAATGAAGATTGTGACGTTTAACCTGCGGTGCGACAACGACTACGACGCGGAAAACCGCTGGGCGTTTCGCAAGGGACTGGTGCTGGATAAGCTGGACGCGGAAAAGCCGGACGCGATCGGCTTTCAGGAGGTGCTGCCGGCGATGGGCGACTTCCTGAAGCGGTGGCTGAGCGAGTACCTGTTCGTGGGCTGCGGACGGGACGCAGACTACGGCGGGGAGAACAACATGATCGGCTTTCGGCGCGACCGGTTTGAGCTGATGAGCCTGGAGACCTTCTGGCTGTCCGGCACGCCCGACCTGCCCGGCTCGAGGTATGAAAACCAGTCCGACTGCCCGCGCGTGTGTACGCACGTCATCCTGCGGACCCTGGACACGAACCGGCTGTTTCACCTGTACAACACACACCTGGATCACGTCTCCGACGAGGCGCGCGTGCTGGGAGCGACTGCGCTGATGGAGCGCATGAAGCGCGACCTCGCGCGATTTGACCTGCCGGTCATCCTGATGGGCGACATGAACGCCGCGCCGGACAGCGCGCCGATAAAGGTGTTCCTGACGTATCCGGAGGTCAGACTGACCTGCCAGACGCCGGATTTTCCCGCGTCCTGGCACGATTTCGGCCGCAAAATGGAGCAGCCGCAGATCGACTACATCTTTACGAAGGGCTTTGAGGCCGAGCGGGAGCCGGTCGCCTGGAACGACAAACCGTTTGGCAAGTACCTGTCCGATCATGAGGCGCTGTGCGCCTTTCTCAGACTGGAGGACTGAATGAACGATTCTCATACGCTTTCCACGCACCTCGTCATCGGCGAGGTGCTCAAGCCGCAGGGCATTCGCGGCGAGGTCAAGGTGAAGCCTGTGACCTGCGACCCGGAGCGGTTCTATGACCTTGCGCAGGTCTTTTTCGAGAAAAACGGGCAGTACGAGCCGGTTCAGGTGCGCTCCGCCCGGGTGGACAGGAGCGGCGCGTACCTGCTGCTGGAGGGCGTTTCCGACCGCAGCGAGGCTGAAACGCTGCGCGGACAGCTCATCTACATCGACCGCGAGCACGCGGTGCAGCTGCCCGAGGACGCGGAGTTCATCTGCGATTTGATCGGCTGCCACGGCGCGGACGACGAGGGGCGCGACCTGGGCGAACTGGTGGACGTGATGCAGCCGGGCGGCAACGACGTGTACGTCTTCCGCGGGCCGCTGGGCGAGGTGCTGGTGCCCGCGCTCAGGGACGTGGTGCTGCGCGTGGACGTGCGCGAAAAGCAGATGCTGTTTAAGGCGAAGCGCTTGAACGAGGTGGCTGTCTTTGAAGATTAAGGTGCTGACCATCTTTCCCGAAATGGTGGAGCCGGTGCTCAGAACCAGCATCCTCAGCCGCGCCATCGAGCAGGGCATCCTCCAGGTGGACGTGATCGACATCCGTCCCTATTCCGCGCTCAAGCACAAGAACACCGACGATTACCCCTTCGGCGGCGGGCCGGGCATGGTGATGCTGGCGCAGCCCATCGTGGACGCGATCGAGGACGCGACCAGGGACGGCTTCGCGGGCAAAAGGCTGTATCTGTCCCCGCGCGGGCGCACCTTCGACCAGAAGATGGCCGAGGAGCTGGCCTCGGGCGGAGACCTGCTGCTGCTGTGCGGCCACTACGAGGGCGTGGATCAGCGGGCGATCGATCTGGCCATCGACGAGGAGGTCTCCATCGGCGACTACGTGCTCACCGGCGGCGAGCTGGGCGCGCTGGTTATCATCGACGCGGTGGCGCGGCTGATCCCGGGCGTGCTGGGCTGCGACGAGTCCAGCGAGGACGAGAGCTTTTCCTCCGGCCTGCTCGAGTACCCGCAGTACACCCGCCCGCGCGAGTTCCGGGGGCTGGAGGTGCCCGAGGTGCTGCTCTCCGGTGACCACGCCAAAATCGACCGCTGGCGGCGCGACCGCTCGCTCGAGCTGACCTATCGCCGCCGTCCCGAGCTGCTGAAGGATTTTCCGCTCGACAAGAAGGATAAAAAGTTCATGCAGGCGCTGCTCGACGAAGAGTCGCGGCGGGAGGACTGACTGAAAGAGGAAAGAGCGATGATCGAATACCGCGAATTTCCGCTGACGCAGGAGCTGATGGAGCGGCTGATCGCCTTTTCAGAGGACTGGGCGGCCGAGAAGAGCTGCACCGGCTATCGCGCCAACACGCCTGAGGACATCGAGGGTAACCGCGTGTTTCTGGCGACCGAGGGCGAAAAGGTGATCGCCTACCTGTTCGGGCGGGCGTTCCTTTCGAAGGATTCCCGTTCAATCATGCCGGACGACACGCCCTGCTTCGAGGTGGAGGAGCTGTACGTCGTGCCCGAGCGCCGCTCGCAGGGCGTGGGACGCGCGCTGTTTGAGCAGACCTCGCAGATCGTTTCGTCGGAGGCGCAATACATCCTGCTGAGCACGGCGACCAGGAACTGGCGCGCCATACTGCACTTCTATATCGACGAGCTGGGCATGACCTTCTGGCATGCCCGGCTGTACAAGAAGCTATAACCAGCGTGGTTTTTGCGCGGCGGCTTCGCCGCCGCGCGTGCGGGGGAGGGGGCGCTGCGCGCCCCCTCCCCCGTGCCCCCTTCCCCATTCGAGCGGCCGCAGCCGCCCGTCAAACGCGATTCCCTTCAGGGAATCGCTTCCTTGCGGCTCCTTTGGAGCCGTGGGTGGGGTGCGGGGAGGCTGAACTGGTAACGAAAACGCGGACAAATGAAAAGGTTGTCGAGGAATCAAGCGGCGAACAGCTGCTCAAAGGCTAC
>CAKUFB010000341.1 GCA_934647145.1 uncultured Clostridia bacterium | reverse complement strand
TCCAGAGCAAAAATCGTTTCCTTGCAGTTTTTGCGCCCGGAAATCTCTTAGATTTCAGCAAAAACTGGTGAGGGTGGCCGTGGCGGGGGAGCTTGCTTCCCCGTCCACCAGCTTGTCAAAGCCTTTTTTGACAAGCTGAGCGGGGTCTCCCCGCGGCGGAGAGCCCCCGTCCTCTCTGAGTTATGCGTTGCGCATGGTCTACATCAAATTCCGCCCTTTTTCTTCCTTTGCCCAGCGCAGAAAGGTCGTGTGGGAGACGCCCAGCTCGCCCGCCGCCTGCCGCGCGGAGATTTCGCCCCGGCTCCATGCCTCGACCCGGCCGGCAAGCCCCTCCGGCCTGGGAAGCGGCGCCGCGCCGAACCGCACGCCCCTCGCCCGCGCCGCCGCGATGCCCTCGGCCTGCCGCCTGCGGATCAGCTCGCGCTCGGTCTGCGCCACATAGGACAGCAGCTGCAGCACGATGTCGGCGATCAGCGTGTCGGTCAGGTCGCGCCCCTGCCGGGTGTCCAGAAGCGGCATGTCCAGCACCACGATTTCGATTCGCTTTTCCCGCGTCAGCGCGCGCCACTGCTCCAGGATTTCGCGATAGTTCCTGCCCAGCCGGTCGATGCTGGCCACCACCAGCGTGTCGCCCGCCTTCAGCCTGCGCACAAGCCGCCTGTACTGCGGCCGGTTAAAGTCCTTGCCGGACTGCCTGTCCAGGTACATCCGTTCCTCCGCCACGCCGAACTGCCGCATCGCCAGCAGCTGCCTCGCCTCGTTCTGATCCCTCGAGGACACCCGCACGTAGCCATAGGTCTGCCTTTCCGTCTGTTTCATGTCGATTCCCTCCCGTTTTTGCGTATAAAAAAAGCGCCGGCGCCGCTCGATTGCGACGCCGGTTCTGGCTATGAAGTTCTGGGAATGATCGCGATTATTCGTCCACGCGGCAGATCCAGCCCCTGGGCGCTTCGATGCGGCCCATCTGGATGCCGGTCAGGGTTTCGTACAGCCTGCGGGTCACGGGGCCCATGTTCCCGTCGCTGGTGTCGAAGGTATACTCCTTCGCGCCGTCGACAACGCTGCCCACCGGGGAGATCACCGCCGCCGTGCCGCACAGGCCGCACTCGGCCATCTCGCCCAGCTCGGCATAAGGCACCTCGCGCTCCTCGCAGGTCAGGCCCAGGTAGTCCCTGGCCACCGTCATCAGCGAGCGGCGGGTGATCGAGGGCAGGATGGTCGGGGACTTGGGGGTGACCACCTTGCCGTCCTTCGTGACGAACAGGAAGTTCGCGCCGCCGGTCTCCTCGATCTTCGTGCGGGTTTTGGAGTCCAGGTACATGTTCTCGTCGAAGCCCTGCTCATGCGC
Source organism: uncultured Clostridia bacterium (assembly GCA_934647145.1). GTDB lineage: Bacteria > Bacillota > Clostridia > Christensenellales > Aristaeellaceae > CAKUFI01. The sequence goes on along the minus strand of CAKUFB010000341.1, from coordinate 1,709 downwards.
CTCGCCGATGGCGTACAGGCTCATGGCGTAGTTCAGGCCGGCCTTGACATGGCCGGTGCCCACGGGCGCGGCGCGGTCGTAGCCGCTGACCTTCAGGCGCAGCGGACGCACACCGCCCTTGAAGTAGGGGCCGACCGGGCTGGTGAACACGCGAAACTGGCTCTCGGCCGCCGGCGACACGCCCAGCACCGGGCTGGTGCCCATCACGAAGGGGCGGATATAGAGCGTCGCGCCCGAGCCGTAGGGCGGCACCCAGTCGATATTGGCGCGCACGGTCTTCACCACCGCGTCCAGGAACATCTCCCGGGGAACCACCGGCAGGCAGACACGCGCGCAGCTGTTCATCAGGCGCTCGGCGTTCAGGTCGGGCCGGAAGATGACCGTATGGCCGTCCTGCGTGGTATAGGCCTTCATGCCCTCAAAGCAGGTCTGCGCGTACTGGAACACGCCCGCCGATTCGGACAGCGTGACCGTCGCGTCGGTGGTCAGCGCGCCCTCGTCCCACGCGCCGTTTTTGTAGTTCGCCACGAACCGGTAGTCCGTGGGCCGATAGCCAAAGCCGATGTTCGCCCAGTCCAGATCCTTCTTCATACTGATTCTCCTTTTCGCGGCGGTGTTCCGCGCGATTCCCGCGCCCCGCCCTGTTTCATGACGTTCGCGTTTACTCAAACGCTTGTCCCTACTGTATCACGATCGTTTTACGCTGTCAACGCGCGAAGGTGCGAATTGTGTTGACTGTTTGTTTCCTTTTCAGGTCAGGCCGCCCGGCGCACCCGGACGGGCGCGGACGCATAGGATGCAGTGGATTCCAGCATGAAAGGAGAATTCCTGTGGCGAATGTTACCAGAAACCGCCCCGGCGGCTGCGGCTGCCGTCAGGCGCTCAACAACGGCGTTACCTATGCGAACATGAACTACGCGGCCAGCGAACACAGCGACTGGCCCTTCTACAACGGCCCCTGCCCCGGAACGCGCCCCATCAACGGCTGTCCGGGCTGGTGCCGGGGCACAAACGGCCTGCCCTGCGGCGCGCTCGGCGGAGGCCCTGCCGCCCAGGCATACGGCTTTTTCAGTCACGTCGGCGCGCTCAGTCTGGCCGCCGGCAGCGGCGTGCCCTTCAACGGCCCCTCGCAGGCCCAGGGCATGGCGCAGGACTATACCCAGATCCGCGTCGAACAGGCCGGACTCTACCTGCTCGAGTACCGCCTGACCTGGCCGGTCGCCGCCGTCACCAACGCCCGCTTCACCCTGCTGGCCAATGGCGAGGCCATCCCCGGCAGCGACGCGCGCTTCATGGCCGATACCGCCGGCACCGCCCACAGCGTCTCCGCACAGGTGCTCGTGCCCCTGTGCGCTCAGTCGGCCGTCAGTCTGGTCAGCGATACCGCCCTGCAGATCACCCCCAACGCCCCCGCCGACACCGTCGCGACCCTGTCGATCGTGCGTCTGGGGTAAGGGAACGCCGGGGGGAACGCTGGGGAGGCCGCTTTTTTGAAAAAGGCACCTCCCCAGACCTCTCCCGGAAAACACTTGCGAGACAGATAAAACGCCCAGAAACAAACAAATTCTCGCCTGAAATGCGAGGGAAAACGTTCCAGAGGCGGCCTTTCTGAGAAAGGCCCCTCAGACTGTCAAAAAACCCCGGAGAGCTCGAGAGGGTCGCAACCCTCTCGAACTTTCAATCGCGCCCAGCGGCGTGTACGGTGGGCA
>CAKUFB010000340.1 GCA_934647145.1 uncultured Clostridia bacterium | reverse complement strand
GGTAGCCTTTGAGCAGCTGTTCGCCGCTTGATTCCTCGACAACCTTTTCATTTGTCCGCGTTTTCGTTACCAGTTCACGCTGTGCGCCCCCTCCCCCGCACCCCCTCGGGTATTATCACTTGTGATACCGCTCGTTCGCGCTGATCTTGAACCCACGATACAGCTGCTCGAGCAGGAAAATGCGCATCAGCTGATGAGGAAAGGTCATCTCCGAAAAGGACAGCCGCTCGTCCGCGCGGGCAAGCACCTCGTCCGACAGCCCGAGTGATCCGCCGATGACCAACACCAGCCGCCTGCCGTCCATGCGCCAGCGCTCGAGCTGCCTGGAAAAGGCCTCGGAGTCGTACGCCCTGCCATGAATGCACAGCGCGACCACCCGGTCGGTAGGGCGGATGCAGGCCAGCAGGTCGCGCCCCTCCTTCTGCATGACCTTCTGATTGAGCGCCTCGCTGGGATGCACCGGCTCCGGCTGGTCGGGAATCTCGCGCACCTCCACGCTATCAAACCTCGACAGCCGTTTCAGGTACTCCTCGCAGCCCTCGCGCGCCCACTTTTCCTTCAGCCTGCCTACGCACAGCACACAAACCGCCATGACTTGCCTCCTATATCAGTCCGCATACCCTCATCAGATCCGTTCCGTAGCGCACCGCCACGGTCATCAGTCCGGCGATCAGCAGCAGCAGCTCGTCCCACTGCATCACCTCGCGCTCCGTGGCCTTAACCTGCTCCAGCGGCTCGTCCGCGCGGTGCGCCAGGTACATCATCAGCAGCGCCCCGAACACGAACGCGCTGGCCGCGGTCGCCGCCATCCGCGTTGGAATGCCGACCGTTCCGCCTGCCTGGTACCTGGTCAGCAGCAGAGAAAACGCGTTAAACGACAGGTGGCACACCATGCCCGGAATCAGCGACCCGGCGCGAATGGCCAGCAGGCCCAGCGTAAAGCCCATCAGCAGCTGCGCGGGCAGTCCCTGTATCGAGCCGTGGAGTACACAGAACAACACGCTGCTCACGCACAGGCCGCACATCGTGCCGCGCCGCTCCCACGCGCCCAGTATCCCGCCGCGAAACAGCAGCTCCTCGCACAGCGCGGGCAGTATGGCCAGTGAGATCAGCGTGCTCGCCGCGCCCGCCCAATCGTCCGGCAGGCTCAGGCCGGACGGCTCGACACGCCCTCCAATCGCCTCCAGCAGCATCGCCCACCAGTTTCCCAGGCAGCCGCACAGCACGACCGCCGGAACTGCCAGCGCGCAGGCCTCCAGGCACTCGTACCACTTAGCACGCTTCAGCCGCATCGACTGCGGCACACCGGGCCTTCCCGCCGCGTACATCGCCGCCGGAAACGCCAGCAGACACAGGTTGTAGACCGGACTGTTCATCGCCTCAAGCAGCGGCTGAAGTCCCGGCCACAGTCCGGCGAGCACCCTCCACAGCCAGGGCAGTATGTACAGTCCGGCCGCCGCGAGCAGGTACCAGGCATTCGCCACGAAGATCGACGGCCTCCGCAGCCAGGTCACAAGGTTTTCCTTTTCCAGCGAATCAGCCATTGCCCAATGCCTCCTGATACACGTCGCCCTCGTCCGATGCGGTAAAGATCGGCCCGTGCTCCACCCGCGAGGCCACGCTCAGCTTCACGTTCTCCGGCCGGATACCCGCCTCCTCCAGCGCACAGGCCACGCTGCGATAGGCCAGCTCCGGGAAATTGTTTTCGCCCGACAGATGCCCCAGAATCACCGTTCGCACCCCGCGCCGCACCAGCTCGACCGCCGCCCTGCCCGCGTCGTCGTTGGACAGGTGTCCATGCCTACCCAGTATGCGCCGCTTCAGCTCATACGGATACCGCCCGCTCTTGAGCATGTCCACGTCGTGATTGGACTCGAGCAGCAGGATGTCTGACCTTTCCGCGTGTCCCAGCCAGCTGTCCTTCACCGCCCCCAGGTCGGTCGCAATCGTCAGCTTGCACTGACCCGCCGTGATCGAAAAGCCCACTGATTCGGCCGCGTCGTGCGGCGTGCGAAAGGGGAATATGTCCATGTCGTCGATATAAAAGTCGATTCCGCTCTCAAACACCCGCTCGTTCGCCGGATCAATCGTCCCCAACTTGGGCCGCATCGCCTCCCAGGTGGCCTCGTTGGCGTACACCGGCAGGTTAAACCGCCGGGACAGCACGCCCACCCCCGCGATATGATCCATGTGTTCGTGCGTGATCAGTATGCCGGACAGTTCGCACGGCGCAACACCGATCTTCTCCAGTTCCTTCGCGATCTTCGTCCCTGACAGACCCGCGTCAATCAGTAAATGTGTGTTTCCGCTGCGCGCGTACAGGGCGTTTCCGCTCGACCCGCTGAACAGTGAACAAAATTTCAGTTCCATCTGTCTGTTTCCCTCTGCTGTGCGGGGATGCTGGGGGAGACTCCGCTCCGCTTCGCGCTCCCCCAGACCCCCACCGAAGTTACTCTGCTCTCCCGCATGCAGGCGAGAGAATTTCAATCCTTGCATCACGCCCCAGCTGGGAGAGGCTCCGCATTCGCTTCGCGCTCCCCCAGACCCCCACCGAAGTTACTTTGCTCTCCCGCATGCAGGCAGGAGAATTTCAATCCTTGCATCACGCCCCAGCTGGGGGAGGCTCCGCTCCGCTTCGCGCTCCCCCAGACCCCCACCGAAGTTACTTTGCTCTCCCGCATGCAGGCGAGGGAGCCTCAATCGTTGTACCGCGCTTGGCGCTTTTTCCTGACGTAATCCTCTTAACGTCCTCCCGATGCTTTCGCTCTCGTCACGCATCGTGAAGAAAATCCTGACGTTCTGCCGAAAATACAGCCGCGCAACCCCTCAGCCGCCTGACGGCGACAGCTCCCCTTTCAGGTGAGCCTATACGACGCGCCATGCTCCCCCTGAAAGAGGAGGTGCCCGCAGCCCGGGCGGTGGGGTTCAAGCCGCGCAGAATTCGGGAACTTGAATCTATGGTTCCTGAATTCGTGTCAGAACCGGCGGCAGCAAGTGTCAGTCGGCACTGCCGACCCCGGTCAGGTCGAAGGGCGGAATGAAGACCTCGCTGGCCGAGGACA
>CAKUFB010000339.1 GCA_934647145.1 uncultured Clostridia bacterium | reverse complement strand
CGGACGCGTAACTGACAACCAGACAACTGAAAGCAGGCGGAACGCTCGGTTTGGGCGCTCCGCCTGCTTTTGTCTAGAACAGCACGACGACCGAGTTGGGCGCGATGCGCTCGGGCGCGCCTTCGCCCTGGGCGTCGGGGGTCTCCCAGGCCTGGACGGCGCGGCCGCACAGGTCAAGCGGCAGCTCCTCGTCCGAGTCGTTCCAGAAGACCACACACTGGCGGCCGCCCTGGGTGAACACGCCGTGATTGAGCGCGGGATTGGCCTTTTCCAGCGCCGGGTCGCAGGAATACGCGCCCTCAAGCAGCAGATCCGCGTGCCTTTTGCGCAGCGCGCACACCGCCCGGGCATACTCCTTCCACTCGGGATGGCGGTTTTCCTCGATGAAGTCCCGGTCGGACTGGTAGCGCAGCTCCATCTCGAAGCGGAAGCCGTAGGTCAGCGAGTAGTTGACCAGGCGCGGGTCGATGTACGGCCGCGGATTTCGCACGGTGGAGATGGTCTCCGGGAAGGTCTGACGGAACATCTCGGGCATGTTGAACGTGCGCGGGGCGGGCTTCTGCGCGAACTCGGCGCGCTCGGCCTTCGCGCCGTACCTGCTGCCGATGCCGTGGATGCAGTCGATGAACTGGGAATACACGTCGGTGATGGTCTCGGTCATGAAGGAATAGCCGTCGTACTTGTCCACCGACTGGCGGATGGCGGGCAGCAGGCGCAGCCGACCCTGCGCGTAGGAGAGCGAGGGCTTGGTGTGACTGTGCGTTTTGTCGAAGCAGGGGGTGGGGTTGATGCCGCCGATCTGGTCGTAGAGTATGCCGTCCGCGCCGAAGGAGCGCACCCAGTCGGCTCGCTCGGCCATCAGGTCGCGCCATTCCTTGCACCACGGGCACACGGTCACGAAGATCTTGCGGCTGTAGCGGCGCAGGAAGTCGCTCTCGGAATACTTGCTGTATTCCTCGAAGTAGGGCGTGCCCCAGCGGCTCTTGCCGGCCATGCGCTGACCCTTGCCCGAGGTGTAGAACGGGCTGCCCATGTCGATCAGGTGACCCTGATAGTACAGCGTGACGTGACCGCCCTTCGCCTGAATCGCCCTGATGCCCGCCTTCAGGCCCTCCGCGCCGCCCATGGTGGGGCTGACCTCGAGGTCGGGGTACTGGTTGTCGTGGCCGCTGTGGAACCAGCCGAACAGGCCGACCGCGTCGCAGCCGTTCTCCTGCGCCAGGTCGTACAGGCGCGGAATCGTGTCGTAGGGCCAGACCTCGTCGCCAAACTGCTGCTTGTTGATGACCAGGTAGTAGCCGTTCATCTCGCGCATCCACTTTTTCGGCGTGACCGGCCGCCGCCAGCTGTCCGCCCAGGCGCGGTATTCCGCCGCGCCCCGCTGCCAGACGCCCTCATACAGGCTCATCACGTATTCGGGGCACTCCCAGACCTCGCCCGGCTCGACGAAGGCCATCTTGCCCATCTCGAGGGTTACGTCGCGGCGCTCGTCGCCCACGGCGCGCAGCGAGCTGGCGTAGAACTGGTCGTCGTGGCCGGCCAGGTACAGGCACTGGTCGCCGTCGATCAGCGTCATCCACTGCATGCTCAGCGTGTAGGGGTAGGGGGTGGTCAGTACCTTGCCGCCGTCCCAGCCCTCGCGCGCGATCAGCTCGGAGATGATGTCGGTGTAGTACGTGCCGAAAAAGTCGGGATAGAGCAGGCCGGGCGCGCCGTGACCCAGCGTCTGAATCGCGCCCACGCAGGGATAATAGAAGTCGTTGAGCGTCGACTCGGAGCGGTTGTCGATGCTCGCGCCGAAGCGGACGAGCTCGCCCTCCAGGCGGATGGTCAGCGTCAGGCGAATGTCCTTTTCACCCATGCGGGTACGAAGCGACGCGGCCTCTACGCGCAGCTCGTCTTCCGCGGCGGAGACGGTCAGCTCCGCGTCCTTCGCCCAGGCCACGTCCTCCCAGTTTTCGCCGGTGTGCAGCACGGCGCGAAAGAGCGGCGCGGGGCGCGAAATGACGTTGCCCTTGCCGGTTTTCAGGTTTTCAAGCGAAGTCAGGCGCGCCCGCTCGTCGAGCGAAAGGGACAGTATGCCGTTTGAAATCGTGTACATGATGAAATCTCCTTACTTGCGTTTTCTGCCCTCATTATACTGAGTTTCCGGGCAAAAGAAAATGGACAGAGATGAAAAATAGTAGTATAATGTGAAACAGGGAGGCGAAGAGCATGGATTTCAGGGCGAATCTTCGGGAGCTGCCGCGCGTTCACATGCTGGGCCAGATCAGGCAGCGGGCAGGCTGGAAAAACACGGCGCGGGGGATTACGATCGACATGCTGGTTCTGGTTCGCGGGGGCGATATGCGGTTTGCGATCGACGGGCAGGTATTTTCCCTCAGGGACGGCGACTACCTGCTCATCCCGCGCGGGCAGTCTTATCAGGTGGCGAGCGAGGGCTCCTGCGAGTACGTATTCGTGCATTTTTCGCTGTGCGAGCCGCTTGAGGAGTGGCGCAGTGAGGCGGAAACGGAGCTGGAAAAGAGCAGCGCGCTTCCGTACAGCCTGCCGCCGTCCAGGCCAGATCGGGTGCGCCTGCCGCAGAGCAGCCGGCTGGAGGGGGAAAGGGAGCGCGTCTGGCTGCTTTTAACCGAGTGCGATATGTACCGCAGCGGCCTCACGCCCAACCGCAAGCTGCGCATCGAGGTGCGCTTCGCCGAGGTGCTCACTCTGCTGGATGCGGGCGCGCAAACCGCTTCGGCGGCCGATTATCCCGCGGCGTTGTCCAGAATCCTGTTCCACATCCACGAGCGGTACATGCAGCCGCTGACGCTGGCCGGACTGAGCGAGGAATTTGGGCTTTCCAGGCAATATGTGATGCGCCTGTTTCAGCGGCACCTGCGCACGACGGTCACGCAATACCTGACCAGGCTGCGGCTGGAGCACTCGACGGAGCTTTTGCAGTACTCGACGCTGCAGGTGGGCGAGATTGCGGAGGCGGTCGGCTTTTCGAGCGCATATTACTACTGCCGCCTGTTTCACAAGGAATTCGGCCGCACGCCCACGCAGTATCGAAAGGAAGCGCTGAAGACTCAGCAGG
>CAKUFB010000338.1 GCA_934647145.1 uncultured Clostridia bacterium | reverse complement strand
GGGTTCGGGGGAGGGGCGCAGCGCGCCCCTCCCCCGCGCGCCGAGCCGCGAAGGCGGCTCGGCGCGGTTTCCTTAAGGCAATACCGCACAAATGAGGTGGTCGGCCGGCGAAAAAGGCGTCGCCCGACGCGCCGCTGAATTGTGCGGTGGCGCCTTAATCCAATATCCCCTTGAGTACCGGGCGAACCATGGCCGGAGCGCGGTGATACCGGGAGTGGATTTCAGTCCAGCAGCCGGTCCTGGCGCTGGTCTCAAAGCCCTCGATGATCTCCAGCACGTGATAGGTTTGCTGCACGGCGCAGCGGGCCTCACGGCCGGTCTGAAGCGCCTTCGCCATATCGGCCAGGCCGAGCGCGCGGGAGTTTTCCGGATAGGCGTACATCATGGGGATTTCCTTCGTCACACCCTCCTCCGGACGATAGAGCTGAATCGAGCCGGAGAAGTCGTTCGGGTCGGGCACAAACAGCGTGCCTTCGCTGCCGTAAACCTCGATAAAGCGAGACTTTTCGCGCGGGAACTGCACGTCAAAGGTGGTAAAAATGGTGCCGATCGCGCCGGAAGCATACTGCACCGTGCCCGCGATATAGGTGTTCACGTCCACGTCGATGACCTTGCCCGCGAGCGGCTGGCTGGTGATGGTGCGCCTGGGAAAGGTGATTTTACTGGCGCTGAACACCCGCTGCACGCCGCCCAAAAGGTTGATCATCGCGGTCAGGTAATACGGCCCCATGTCGAACATCGGCCCGCCGCCGCGCTTGTAGTAGAATTCCGGATCGGGATGCCAGCACTCGTGCCCGCAGCCGATCATATAGGCCGCGCTGCCGATGGGCGTGCCGATATAGCCGTCGTCGATCAGCCGGCGGCAGGTCTGAATGCCCGCGCCCAGGAAGGTATCCGGCGCGCCGCCCAGCATCAGGCCCTTTTCCTCGGCGATTCGGCGCAGCTCGATTCCCTCGGCCAGCTCCGCGCCCAGCGGCTTTTCGGAATAGACGTGCTTGCCGGCCAGCAGCGCGGCGCGGCTGACCTCGAAGTGTTCATAGGGCCGGGTCAGGTTCAGCACGATCTGCACCTCCGGGTCGGCAAAGGCGTCGTGCATCGTGTCGTAGATTTTGGGAATGCCGTACTCGGCCTGCGCCTTCTCCGCGCGCTCGCGCACCAGGTCGCACACGCCCACCAGCTCCAGCTCGCGGAAGGTCTGGGTGATGTTCTTCAGGTAAATCCCGCTGATGTTGCCCACGCCGATCATGGCGACTTTTACTCGATTCATGGCTGCCTCCTATTTCTTTTCAAAGCGTTCGGTGGTCAAATTGTGCGCCCTGGCGTACTGTCTGCCCTCGGCGGCCCAGACCATGCCGCGCTCCATCAGCACGGCGGCCGCCGGCGAGCGCTCGAACACATCGTCGTGATGACCCAGCGAGGAGTAAAACACCCGGCCGTTTCCCCAGAACTTGGTCCAGGCAACCGGCATGTCCACCGGCCTGTTGCTCATGTGATAATAGGGGAAGACCGGAAAGCGCGTGCTGGCTAGCACCTCGATGGCCGGGTCGACGTGCAGGTAATAGTGCTCGCTGCACACCTCGAAATCCTCGAGTCCTTCGACGATCGGGCTGGAGCCGTGCCGGATGTTCACGGTATAGCGCACGCCGTCGTTGCCCGGATGCGCCACCCACTGCCCGCCGGTCATAAACTGCCACTCGGTATCCTGCCTGAACGCGTCGCACATGCCGCCGTGACAGCCGGTCAGGCCCACGCCCGCGGCCACGGCCTTCGACACGCTGCGCGTGTATTCGGGCCTGATCTCGCCCATCGTCCAGCAGAACACCATCAGCTCCAGCTCCATCAGGTCTGAAGGATTGCCCAGCGGCTCCAGCGTGTCGAACACCGTGACCTCATAGCCGTGCTTTTCCAGCATTTCCTTGAAGCGCGCCGAGGTCTGCACCGGCTCGTGGCCGTCCCAGCCGCCCTGAAAAATCCATACCTTGCCCATGAAAACGCCTCCTTTTTTCTTTGAGTCACTGCTTGCATTATAGCACGCCGCGGGCTATAATGTACGAAAGAAGCGTCGTTTCAGCAGACAAAAAATGCACAGGGAGGCAATGTACGATGCGGCCGTATTTCGAAAACCTGTCCTGTCGCCTGCGCCTGGAGCCGGGCTTTCCGGGCAGCTTTCCCGAGCACCTGCACACGCAGTTCGAGCTGGCCTGCCTGTTTTCGGGCAGCGCGCGGATGCGGGTGGACGGGGAAGCATACCCGCTCGGGCCGGGGGACGTGTGCCTGTGCTTTCCCGGCGCGATTCACGCCTACGCCGACGCGGAAAATGCGGACGGGCTGATGCTCATCGCCGCGCCCGGACAGTTTCCCGACTTCGCGTCGCTGCTGGAGCGCCGCCGCCCGGAGCGCCCGGTCGTCAGCCTGCGCGAGCTGCCGGGGGACGTGGAAATGTGCCTGGAGCGCCTGCGGGAGGAATGCGCGGGGGAGCTGTGCGAGGCGGCGGTGCGGGGCTATGTCCAGGTGCTGCTCGCGCGCGTTCTGCCGCGCCTGAGACTGGTCGATCCGCCTGAGACGCATTCCGACCTCGCCTACCGCATCATGAGCTACCTGTCCCGCCACTTTGCCGAGCCGGTGACGCTTCATACGCTCTCCGAGGCGCTTTCCGTCAGCCCGTCGCACCTCTCGCACACCTTCTCCCGCCGCCTGCACACGAGCCTGCGCGCCTACCTCAACGCCCTGCGCGCCGATCAGGCCTGCACGCTGCTGCGCAGCACCGGCTTCAGCGTCACGCGCATCGCCTATGAGTGCGGCTTCGAGACCCAGCGCACCTTCAACCGCGCCTTCCTGGCGCAGTGCGGCCTGTCTCCCTCGGAGTACCGGCGAAGGGCGGGCGCGCAGGAATAGCGATCCATAAAAAGCGGCCGCGGCTCTTTGCGAACCGCGGCCGCCCAGACTGTCGAAAAACCCCCGGAGAGCTCGAGAGGGTCGCAACCCTCTCGAACTTTCAATCGCGCCCAGCGGCATGTACGGTGGGCACGGGACGATTTTTGCGCCCGGAAATCTCTTAGATTTCAGCAAAAACTGGTGAGGGTGGCAGGGAGGCTGA
>CAKUFB010000337.1 GCA_934647145.1 uncultured Clostridia bacterium | reverse complement strand
CCCCTGCGCCGCGTCGCGGCGCGGTTCCCCGGGGCGGGCGGCCGCCGGCCGCGCCTCCCCGCACCCCTCCCGGTCGCTCTCCGAGCGCCGGGGGAACTCCCCCGGAACCCCCCGCGCCGCGAAGCGATAGGCATTTCTCTGACGCTTTCCGACCGCGTTGTACCGAAAAGCGCTGCTTTCATACCACCGTCGGCGGAAAACGCCGCCTCAGCCTGGACAGCGCATCGCAATGTCCAAATCGACAGCTGCCGCGCAGAACGCCTGACGCCTCACGCGCCTTCGCGGCGAAGATTCATGAGCGCAAGCATACAACCCCACGCCGCGTCCCGGGTTTCCCGGATACGTAAAAAAAGCCGCTTAAAGCGGCTTCTTTTGGCTGGGGCGGTAGGATTCGAACCTGCGAATGCGGGAGTCAAAGTCCCGTGCCTTGCCGCTTGGCGACGCCCCAATGACGCCTCCAGCAGGCCCCAACAAGAATGAGAAAAGTGGGGTGAATAGTGGGGATCGAACCCACGGCATCCAGAGCCACAATCTGGCGCTCTACCACTGAACTATATTCACCACGTTGGCACGCCCGAAGGGATTCGAACCCTTGACCCACGGCTTAGAAGGCCGTTGCTCTATCCGACTGAGCTACAGGCGCATGAAGGGTGATCCGCAACAACTCGCGCGCATTCCTGCTGACGGGATAGAATTATAGCACAGCTTAATCCATTTGTCCAGCACCTTTTCATTTTTTAACAAAGCTTTCCGGAATACCCGTTTCCCGCCCCGCCGCGAGTGCTCATTCATAACTTGACAAGCGGGTCTGAAGCGGCTATAATGAAGGCACTAAAAGCGACGACGGGGAAAAGTAGCTTCTGCCCGACCCGCAGAGAGCCGGCGGCTGGTGCGAGCCGGCGCCGGGCAGACCGTGAACGCCCCCCCAGCAGCTCCCGCCCGGAAATGGGCGGGCGGATACGCGCCGTTATCGCGCAAGAGTGGGCCCGAAAGGGTCAATCAGGGTGGTACCGCGAATGCGTCATTTCGTCCTTGAACGAAATGACGCGATTATTTTTGGAAAAGAGGTTATTCTGACATGAACACCAACATCAAGCACGCCTCCGAGCTGCGCGCGCTGTTTCAGAAGTTCTTCGCCGAGAAGGGCCACGCCGTGATTCCCAGCGCCTCGGTCATCCCGGAAAACGACCCCACCGTGCTGTTCACCACCGCCGGCATGCATCCGCTGGTGCCCTACCTGATGGGCCAGAAGCACCCGATGGGCACGCGCCTGACCGACGTGCAGAAGTGCATCCGCACCGGCGACATCGACGACGTGGGCGATCCGAGCCACCTGACCTTCTTCGAGATGCTGGGCAACTGGTCGCTGGGCGACTACTTCAAGAAGGAAATGATCCCCTGGAGCTGGGAGTTCCTGACGAGTGAAAAGTGGCTGGGCATCGACAAGGACCGCCTGGCCTTCACCGTGTTCGAGGGCGACGAGGACTGCCCCCGCGACGAGGAGGCCGCGCAGCTGTGGCGCGATCAGGGCGTAAAGGACGACCACCTGTTCTACCTGCCCAAGAAGCACAACTGGTGGGGCCCCGCCGGCCTGACCGGCCCCTGCGGCCCGGACACCGAAATGTTCATCATCACCGACAAGCCCGCCTGCGGCCCGAACTGCGGCCCCGACTGCAGCTGCGGCAGGTACCTTGAAATCTGGAACGACGTGTTCATGCAGTATGAGAAGCAGGCCGACGGCACCTTCGTCCCGCTCAAGCAGAAGAACGTCGATACCGGCATGGGCCTGGAGCGCACCTTCTGCGTGCTCATGGGCGCCAAGACCGTCTACGAGACCGAGATCTTCGCCGACATCATCCACAAGATCGAGGAGCTCTCCGGCGCGAAGTACGGCTCCGACGAGGAGACCACCCGCTCCATCCGCATCATCGCCGACCACATGCGCACCGCCACCATCATCATCGGCGACGACCGCGGCGTGACCCCCTCCAACACCGACCAGGGCTACATCCTGCGCCGCCTGATCCGCCGCGCCGTGCGCCACGGCATGAAGATCGGCCTGCCCGAGGGGGCCTGCGCCCAGATCGCCGAGGTCATCATCGCGCAGTATGCCGACGTGTATCCCGAGCTCACCCGCAACCACGACCGCATCATCGAACAGCTCAACCTGGAGGAGGACCGCTTCGAGCGCACCCTCCGGCAGGGCATGCGCGAGTTCGAGAAGATCGCCTCCCGCATGGAGGAGGGCGCGATGATCGACGGCACCACCGCCTTCCACCTCTACGATACCTTCGGCTTCCCCATTGAAATCACCACCGAGATGGCCGCCGAAAAGGGGCTGAAGGTCGACAGGGACGGTTTCGACGCGAAGTTCAGGGAGCATCAGGCCAAGTCCCACGCCGGCGCCGAGCAGCGCTTTAAGGCGGGTCTGGCCGACCATCAGGAGGAAACCGTCAAGATGCACACCGCCACCCACCTGCTGCACGCCGCGCTGCGCCGCGTGCTGGGCGACGAGGTCGCGCAGAAGGGCTCCAACATCACCACCGAGCGCCTGCGCTTCGACTTCAGCTTCCCCCGCAAGATGACCAAGGAGGAAATCGCCGAGGTTGAGAAGCTGGTCAACGAGTATATCCAGGCCGACGTGCCGGTCGTCTGCGAGGAAATGACCGTCCCCGAGGCCAAGGCTCAGGGCGCCATCGGCCTGTTTGAGAACAAGTACGGCGACCGCGTCAAGGTCTACACCATGGGCGAGTTCTCCAAGGAAATCTGCGGCGGCCCCCACGCCGCGCGCACTGGCGATCTCAAGTCCTTCAAGATTCTCAAGGAGGAATCCTCCTCGGCCGGCGTTCGCCGCATCAAGGCCGTCATCGGCAAATAAGACATTCCAGGGCACGCCGCAACGCGGCGGCGAAGCCGCCGCGTTGCGGATCACCGGGGAGGGCGGCCTGAACGGCCGCGCCTCCCCGCACCCCACCCACGGCCCCAATGGGGCCGCAGGGAAGCGATTCCCTGAAGGGAATCGCCAGCTTGTCAAAAAAGGTTTTGACAAGCTGGTGGACGGGGAAGCAAGCTCCCCCGCCACTGCCACCCTCACCAGTT
>CAKUFB010000336.1 GCA_934647145.1 uncultured Clostridia bacterium | reverse complement strand
CGTCCAGGCTCAGCCTGGCCGGCCGGATCGTACAGATTATATACAGATCGTTCAGAAGGATTGACAGCGCGCGGCGGGGAAGGTATACTATGAGCGTAGAAAACAATGCCTGCCGGCGCGCGGCTGATCGGATGGTTCAGCGGGGCGCGCTCTGCCGGGAGGCGGGAAAGGGGAGGTATGTACCATGTCCAGTTTTCAGCTTTCTTCCTTTGCCGACGAAGCGGACGCGAGCCTGAAGGGGCAGATTGAGGCGATGGAGCGCCACGGCGTCTACCTGATTGAGATGCGCGGCGTGGACGGCAAGAACGTGTCCGAGCTGACGAACGAGGAGGCCGACGACGCGCGCAGGCGCCTGGAGGATCACGGCATGACGCTGTCCTCGATGGGCTCGCCCTACGGCAAGTACCCGATCGACCAGCCCTTCGCGGCGCACATGGACAGCTTCAGGCGCGGCCTGGAAATCTGCCGCCGCCTGAACGCAAAGCGCATTCGCATGTTCAGCTTCTTCATGCCCAAGGGCGGCAGCCCCGCCGATTGGACGAACAAGGTGCTCGATCAGCTGGACGAAATGCTGCGCGCTGCCGAGGACGCGGGCGTCGAGCTGTATCACGAGAACGAAAAGGGCATCTACGGCGACGTGACCGAGCGCTGCCTGGAGCTGCTGACCGCGTTCAAGGGTCGCCTGGGCGGCATCTTCGACCCGGCGAACTTCATCCAGTGCGGCGTGCGGCCGGAGGCGGCCATGCCCGTGCTCAAGCCCTACATTAACTACATGCACATCAAGGACGCGATGCTTGAAAACGGCGCGGTCGTGCCCGCGGGCTGCGGCGACGGCCACGTGAGCGAGCTGCTCGAGGCGCTGTCCGACAAGGCGGATCATATGATCCTGACCGTCGAGCCGCACCTGACCGTGTTCGAGGGTCTGAATAAGCTGCAGGACGAAAAGGTCGAGCACAAGTACCGCTACGAGAGCCGCACGGCCGCGTACGCCGCCGCCGTGGACGCGCTCAAGGGCATTCTGACTCAGCTTCACTATACCGAAGGAGGTCACGGAGTATGGACAAGGTAAGGATTGGTATCATCGGTATCGGCAACATGGGCAGCGGCCACGCCAAGAACATCGTGGGCGGCAAGGTGCCCAACATGGAACTGGCCGCCGTGTGCGACGTCAACCCGGAGCGCCTGGCCTGGGCCAAGGAGAACTGCCCGGACGCGGAGCAGTTTGACGACGCGATCAAGATGCTGGACAGCGGCAAGGTGGACGCGGTCATCGTGGCCACACCCCACTACTTCCACCCGGTCTACGTCACCGAGGCGCTCAAGCGCGACATCCACGTGATCAGCGAGAAGCCCGCCGGCGTGTACACCAAGGCGGTTCGCGAGGTCAACGAGCTGGCCGCCCGCAGCAAGGCGACCTACGCCATCATGTTCAATCAGCGCACCAACTGCGTCTACCGCAAGATGAAGGAGATCGTCGACTCGGGCGCGATGGGTCAGATTCGCCGCACCAACTGGATCATCACCGACTGGTACCGCTCTCAAAGCTACTATGATTCCGGCGCCTGGCGCGCCACCTGGTCGGGCGAGGGCGGCGGCGTGCTGATGAACCAGTGCCCGCATAACCTGGACCTGTGGCAGTGGATCTGCGGCATGCCCGTGAAGGTTCGCGCCTTCTGCCATGAGGGCAAGTGGCACGACATCGAGGTCGAGGACGACGTGACCGCCTACGTCGAGTACGAAAACGGCGCGACCGGCACCTTCATCACCACCACCGGCGACTGCCCCGGCACCAACCGCTTCGAGGTCACGCTGGACGGCGGCAAGCTGGTCGTCGAGGACAACAAGCTGTACATGTACAAGCTGGAGATGTTCGAGCAGGAATTCTCCCGCACCTGGAAGAACGGCTTCGGCACCCCCAAGTGCGAGAAGATCGAGGTCGAGACCGACGGCTTCAACCCCCAGCACGTCGAGGTGCTGCGCGCCTTCGCCGCCCATATCCTCAGCGGCGAGCCGCTGGTCGCCTCCGGCGTGGAGGGCATCCGCGGACTGACCCTGGCCAACGCAATGTACCTGTCCAGCTGGACCGGCGAGACCGTCGAGCTGCCCCTGGACGAGGATCGCTTCCTCGAGGAGCTCAACAGGCGCCGCGCCGCCTCCCGCCGCAAGGAGGACGTGAGCGTCGTGCTGGACACCGAGGGCACCTACGGCAACAAGTAATCATATCGCGTGGGGAGGCCGCTTTTTCGCAAAGTCGCCTCCCCGGCGTTTACTTACAGACAGGAGGACACACACATGATTCGTCTTGGCGTTTGCACCAGCCCGGACAAGATCGGCCAGGCGGCTGAGCTGGGCTTTGAATTCATCGAATGCGGCTTCGCGTGGCTGAGCAGCCTGACCGACGAGGAATACGACAGAGTGCTTGCCCTTGTTCAGGCCGCGCCCATTCGCGTCGAGGCCTGCAACGGCATGCTCCCCGGCGACCTGAAGGTGGTCGGCGACCAGGTGAACGAGCAGGCCGTCCGCGCCTACCTTGAAAAGACCTTCGCCCGCGCGCAGAAGCTGGGCGTGAAGGTGGTCGTGTTCGGCAGCGGCGCGGCCCGCGGCGTGCCCGAGGGCTACCCGCACGAGAAGGCCTGGCGCGACATCGCCGCCTACCTGCGCATCGTCGAGGAGTACTGCGAAAAGTACGCGATCGACCTGGCCATCGAGCCGCTGCGCCGCGCGGAGTGCAACATCATGAACTTCGTCAGCGAGGGCACCGAAATGGCCGCGCTGCTGAACCTGCCCCACATCGGCGTGCTGGGCGACACGCACCACATGGCCTGCGGCGGCGAGCCGGTCTCGGCGCTCGTGTACGCCGGCCGTCTGCTCAGGCACGTCCACATCAGCCACTCCATGGGCGACGAGGGCGGCCGCGACTACCCCTACGAGGGCGACGGCAACGACCACAAGGCGCTCTTCGACGCGCTCAAACAGATCAACTATCAGGGCCGCGTCAGCATCGAGGCCGGCTGCAGGGACTTCATGGCCGACGGCGCGAAGGCGCTCGCCCTGATGCAGTCGCTGCGCTAGGGCAGGCAGGCAGGCTGAGCCTGCACC
>CAKUFB010000335.1 GCA_934647145.1 uncultured Clostridia bacterium | reverse complement strand
GCGCGGGCGGGTCGCGGAAGGGGTCGTTGTTTTCCTCGACCAGGCGGTCGTAGTGGCGGATGAGATTTTCCATGACAGGCTCCTTTTGAGGCAAGCGCGGAAGAGCGGACAAACTTCGGTGGGGGTTCGGGGGCGCGCGAAGCGGAGCGGAGCCGCCCCCGGCTAAACGGGCGGCCGCAGCCGCCCGTACAATGCGATTTCCATGGGAAATCGCTTCTCTGCAGGCCGCCAGGCCTGTGGGTGGGGTCTGGGGAGGCGTGTGCCGTTCAGGCCGCCCTCCCCGGGGAGCCGTGCCGCGGCGGGCGTAGCCGCCGCGGCACGGGAGCCTGTACGGAAAACTGGTTTTCCGTACAGGCTGGGTGGGGGTCCGGGGGAGGGAATCCCTCCCCCGGCTCGGCGTGCCCCCGAAAGGGAAGAAATCGGTTTTCACTGCGCGCCTGTCGGCCTTTCCGGCTTTCTTTGCGAGAATTTCTTTTCACAGGCGCTTTTTTGTGCTACAATGGGCGCATGGATAAACGAACGGAAAGCGAGGAACAGAGGATGAGGGCAATTTACCTGAACAACAACGAGCCGACCGTGCGCCGGGTGTATGCCGAACGGCAGCGGGAGCGGCTTTCCGCCCTGACGCAGATCGACCAGAACCGGGTGTACGGTGCGGAAGATCTTCGCGACGGAGGTCTTGAGGACGTCGAGGCGGCGTTTTCAACCTGGGGCATGCCGCACCTGAGCGTCGAGGAGATTGAAAAGTACCTTCCCAACCTCAGGGAGGTCTACTACGCGGCGGGCTCCGTGCAGGACTTTGCCCGGCCGTTTCTGGAACGCGGCGTTCGCGTGTTCAGCGCCTGGCAGGCCAACGCGGTGCCGGTAGTGCGCTACACGGTGGCGCAGGTATTGCTGGCTGTCAAGGGGTATTTCCGCGTGCAGCCCGCCTGCAGGTACAGCCGCCAGGCCGCGCACGAGCTCTTTGACAACTATCCGGGCAGCTATGAGATTCGCGTGGGTCTGCTGGGCTGCGGCGCGATCGGACGGCGCGTGGCGCAGTTGCTCGTCGGGATGGATATGGAGGTGCTGGTCTTTGACCCCTTTCTGAGCGAGGAACAGGCCGCGGCGCTGGGCGAGCGCAAGGCGGACATGGCGGAGATCTTCGCCACCTGTCAGGTCGTGTCCAACCACCTGGCCAACCTGCCCGCAACCGTGGGCATCATCAAACGGGAGCACTTGCTGTCGATGCAGCCCTACTCCACCTTCATCAACACCGGGCGCGGTTCGCAGCTGAACGAACAGGATCTGTTCGACATGCTGGTGCAGGATTCTACCCGCACGGCGCTTCTGGACGTGATGACCCAGGAAGGCAAGTCGGTCGCGCATCCGCTCAATCAGCTCGAAAACTGCCTGATTACGCCCCATATCGCCGGCTCCAGCGGCCGGGAGGTGCGGCGTATGGCCGACTACATGCTCGATACCTTCGAAAAGGTGCGCGCGGGGCTGACGAGTGACTACGAAGTAACGATGAAAATGCTGGAAAGCATGGCGTGAGGTAACAGATGAGCATCATTGTATTTGACACCGAGGCGACTGACCTGACGCCCGGGCAGATCTGCCAGCTGTCCTATCTGATCGTGGACGGCGAGCGGGTGACGGGCAAAAACATGTTCTTCGCCGTGGACGAGATGAGCGAGGGCGCGTATGAGGTGCACGGCATGAGCATTGAGGATCTGGACAGGCTCTCCGGCGGCGAGCGCATCGAGGATCGCGCCGACGAGGTGTTCGAGGACTTCGAAAACGCCTCCCTCTGGATCGGCCACAACGTTTCCGCCGATGACCGCTACCTGCGCGTGGAGATGGAGCGCCTGGGCAGGAAGCTCTCAAAAAAGAAGACATTCTGTACGATGAACTATTTCACCGGCGTGATGAACATGGCCCGCAAGTTCCAGACCGGCCGGCCCAAACCGCCCAAACTTGAGGAGCTGGCGCAGTTCTTCGGCCTGACTGAAGAGGAAATCGAGCAGAAGTCGGCCGAGTGGTTCGGCGGCGGGGCGGCGGCGCACGATGCGCGCTTCGATACCGCCATGACCTACCTGTGCGTGGTCAAGGCCACCCAGACCGGCCAGCTGCGCGGCATCCTGTAGCCTCCAAAAAACAAGCGAATCCCGGCCGCACGACGCGTGGGATTCGCTTTTTCTGTGGATATGGAAGCCGGCGTATGGCAGGGCGCTGCCTTTACAGTTCCACCTCGTCGCCGTCGCGCGGCGTGAAGACCGGGTAGCCGTATTTTCCGGACAGCGCCTCGATCTGCGGATACTTGTCCAGCGGGAAGACGTGCTGTACGTACAGCTGCTTGGCCGTGCACTTTTCAAGGTAGGGCGCGGCTTCCTTCACGCCGAAATGCGCCATCTCCATGACCATCAGATCGAGCGGCTCGCTCATCGCGCAGGCGGGGAAGTCGCCCTTCTCAAGCTGGTGCGACAAATCGCCGGTAAACAGCACGCGCTTGCCCTCGGCCTCGATCAGCAGGGCGTAGCTGGGGCGGGAGGCATAGGCCATGTGCTGCGTGGGAATGGCGGTCACGCGCAGGTTCACGTCCTCGTAGAACGGGCCGGGCTTCTCCGTCCGGAAGTCGACGCGCGATTCGTCGATCGCCATGCCCTCGGTCAGGGTAATCAGCTGCTTGAACAGCGATACGCCTTTTTCTTCAGTCAGCCAGATCTGCGCCCTGGCCGACTTGAAGTACCAGTTGATCAGGTCGGCAAAGGCCAGCACGCCGTTGACGTGGTCGCCGTGCAGGTGAGTGTTGAACAGCGCGCGGATGGAGTTCAGGTCGGCTCCGCGGCGAAGCAGGACGTCGATCAGCGGCGCGCCCGCGTCAATGAAGTAGAGCGCCCCGTTGACCTCGAGCATGGTGCAGGCACAGTAGCGGTCGGCTGCGGGCACGCCGTGGCTGGTGCCCAAAAACGTAATCTTCATCAAAAACCTCCTATTAGCCATATATTCATATGGAGACTCGGGAGAGCTCGAGAGGGCCGCAGCCCTTTCGAACTTTCAATCGTGCCCAGCGGCGTGTACGGTGGGCACGGGACGATTTTTGCGCCGGAAAATCTCATTTTCCAG
>CAKUFB010000334.1 GCA_934647145.1 uncultured Clostridia bacterium | reverse complement strand
TCGATTTGAGCCGTCGGCAGTTTCGCCAAGGGCGAAACCTGAAAACCCAAAGGGTTTTCAGCCTCCCTGCCACCCTCACCAGTTTTTGCTGAAATCTGAAAGATTTCCGGGCGCAAAAACTGCAGGGAAACGGTTTTTTCTCTGGATAATGGAATCTACAAAAACCGCCCCGCGCCCACGCTGTGCATTTGCACTGCCCGAGTCGGCAATGCCGACCGTCAATCCACGAAGGATTTCGCGGATTCGGAGAATTCGGGAACTCGAATCTATGGTTCCCGAATTCGTCGCCAGAACCCGCGGCAGCAAGTGGGTGCAGGCCCTGCCTGCCCGGCAGCAGCAAGTGGCTGTCGGCCCTGCCGACCGATAGCAAGTGGGTGAAGACTCTGCCTGCCCGAGTCGGCAATGCCGACAGGAGTTTTTCGGAGAATTCCGGAAAACCGGAGAAATTGGGGACTCCAATTTATGGTCCCCAATTTCGTGTGCTGTCCGGCGGCAGCAAGTGGCTGTCGGCCCTGCCTGCCCGAGTCGGCAATGCCGACAGGAGTTTTTCGGAGAATTCCGGAAAACCGGAGAAATTGGGGACTCTAATTTATGGTCCCCAATTTCGTGTGCTGTCCGGCGGCAGCAAGTGGCTGTCGGCCCTGCCGACCGGCAGCAAGTGGGTGCAGGCCCTGCCTGCCCGAAGAGCCGCCTCTTGAATGTCCGGACTTCACGAAAAGAGTAGAAATGCATATGAAAAAGGATCTGTTCAGCAGCCGGAGAGCCGCCGCGCCGCTGGCGCTGCTCGCCATGTTTTTCTGGGGGTCGCTGTATCCCTGCATCAAGCTGAGCTATCGCGCGCTGTCGATCGACGCGGCCCGCCCGGCGGACATCCTGCTGTTTGCGGGCGTGCGCTTTCTGATCTGCGGCGCGGCGCTGCTGCTCGCGGCCTGCGCCTGTTCAGGCGGACGTTCGCTTCGGGCCTGCCTGCCCGAGAGGCGCTCGCTGCGCCCCATCCTGCTCATCGCGCTGACCGGCTACGCGGCGCACTACACCTGCACCTACCTGGGCGTCTCCCTGATCGAGAGCTCGAAGACCGCCCTGCTCAAGCAGACCGGGTCGCTGCTGCTGATCTGCTTCGCGTTTCTGTTCAGGAAGGAGGATCGCCTGACCGCGCGCAAGCTGATCAGCGGCCTGCTGGGCTTCGCGGGCATTCTGGCGATTAACCTGGACGGGCTGCAGGTTCACCTGGGAGGGGGCGAGGCGCTGGTGCTGGCCGCGTCGCTGTGCTCGGCCGCCTCAATGCTCGTCTCGAAGGCCGCCTACGACCGGCTGGATCCGCTGAGCGTCACCGCCTGGGCGCAGCTGTTCGGCGGAGCGGCGCTCACGGCGGCGGGGCTGCTGCTGGGCGGGCGAATGGGGCAGGTTACGCCCGAAGCGCTGGGGCTGTTTGGCTACCTGTGCCTGGCCTCCTGCCTGGGCTACGCCCTGTGGAATCTGCTGCTGGCGCACAACGACCTCTCCCGCCTCAACCAGATCAAGTTCGCCGAGCCGCTCTTCGGCGCGCTGTGCTCGGCCGTTCTGCTGGGCGAAAACATCCTGCGCCCGGGCTATCTCGCCGCGTTCGGCTGCGTTTTCGCCGGCATCTGGCTGGGGGGAGGGAACGATCGAGAGGCGGCTTTTCTGAGAAAAGCCCCTCTCGAGCTCTCCCGAAAAGCGGCTGCAAGAAAATGAATCAGCTCCTGAACGGGCGAAGTCTTGCTCGAAGCGCATGAATCCGGCTGAAACGAAAAATCCCTCCGGGCGAGCGTGCCTGGAGGGATTTTGTGGCCTGGGATCAGGCCTGCTCGGGGAGGGCGTAGGTGTGCTTGTACTGGTCGAACAGGCGCATGAACTCGGCCTGGTTCTCCTGCACGTCATGCAGGTATTCGTGCGTGTCCATGCTGTTGTGCGCGATTTCGATCAGGCAGACCGCCAGGTTGGAGCAGTGGTCGGAGACGCGCTCCAGGTTGGCGAGCAGGTCGCTGAGCACGAAGCCCTGCTCGATCGTGCATTCGCCGCGGGTCAGGCGGTCGATGTGGCGGCTCTTGATGCTCTTGTTGAGCAGGTCGATTACCTGTTCAAGCGGCTCGACGCGGCTGGCGATATCCAGGTCGTTATGAAGCAGCGCCTCCAGCGTCAGGCTCAGCGCCTCGTGTACGGCGCGGATCATCACGTTCAGCTCCTCCTGCGCCTCGTTCGAGAAGCGCAGGCGCTTGTCGTGCAGCTCGCGGGCGGATTCCAGGATGTTGACGGCGTGGTCGCTGATGCGCTCAAAATCGCCGATCATGTGCAGGTACTTGGTCAGATCGTGACTGTTTGCGACGCTCATGCTGCGGCTGGACAGCTTGACCAGGTAGGTGCCCAGCTTGTCCTCGTACTCGTCGGCCCGCCTTTCGCCCTCGGACACGCTGCGCGCCAGCTTTTCGTCATACCTGGTCACCAGCTCCAGCGACTCGTTGAGGGTTTTGCGCGAGAGCTGCGCCATCTGCAGGAGCACCGTGTGCGCGCGTTCCAGCGCGACCGCGGGGGTGATGAACAGGCGCTCGTCCAGCAGCGAAATCTCTTCCTTCCTGCCCTTGCCATCCGGCACGGTCAGGCGCGCCAGCTTCTCCAGCACCTGGCCAAACGGCATCAGCATGATCGTGCTCAGCAGGTTGAAGGCGGTGTGGATGACGGCGATGCCCAGCGGGTTAATGGACATGGCCAGGATCGCCGGCCTGCACAGCGTGCTGACCAGGATGTACACGACCAGCCAGACCGCCACGCCGATGATGTTGAAGAACAGGTGAACCATCGAGGCGCGCTTCGCGTCGCGGGTTGCGCCGATCGAGGAGAGCAGCGCCGTGATGCAGGTGCCGATGTTCTGGCCCAGTATGACCGGAATGGCCGCGGCGTAGGTCACTGTTCCGGTCAGCGACAGCGCCTGCAGAATGCCGACCGAGGCCGAGGAGGACTGGATAATCGCCGTAAACACCGCGCCGGCCAGCACGCCCAGCACGGGGCTGGAGAACATGGTCAGCAGGTTCGAGAAGGCGGGGGAGTCCGCCAGCGGGGCCACCGCGCCCGACATCTGCTCCATGCCGAACATCAGCACCGC
>CAKUFB010000333.1 GCA_934647145.1 uncultured Clostridia bacterium | reverse complement strand
TCAGGGAATCGCTTCCTTGCAGGCCGACAGGCCTGTGGGTGGGGTGCGGGGAGGCGCGCGCCGTTCAGGCCGCCCTCCCCGGGTGGCCGCGCCGCGAAGCGGCGCGGCGTATGTCATCGCCGCACGACCTCGCGCACCCGCAGCGTGTCGTCCTCGACGGTGAAACGCACGTCCAGGCCGGCGAACGCCACACCATACTGCCTGTCCGGCTCATTGTGCTGATAGCCGGGCCGGGGATCCTGAGCCAGCACCTCGCGCAGCGCCGCGCGCTTCTCAGGCGGCACGAGGGCGAGCAGCTCCTCCGGGAACACCACCTCTAGCCGATGCCCCATGACCTCCTGCGCAAAGCCGCCGGTCGCCTCCGTGTGGCAGTCGGCGTAGGGCAGATAGGGCTTGATGTCGTAGATCGGCGTGTCATCCAGCAGGTCAATGCCCGCGACCCACAGCACCGGCCCCTCCGCCGTATACAGTTCGACCTTCTGAAGGCGCACGCAGGACAGCCCGATCGGGTTGGGCCTGAAGGGCGAGCGCGTCGCGAACACGCCCATGCGCCGGTTTCCGCCCAGGCGAGGCGGTTTCACCGTAGGCGACCACTCCTCGCGCACCGCCCGCGAAAACTGCCAGATCAGCCACAGGTGCGAAAACCCCTCGATCCCGCGCAGCGCGTCCGGGTTGCGGTATTTTTCCTCGAACACAATCCTGCCCGTCAGGCCGTCCACCAGCCCGCTCTGGCGCGGTATGCCGAATTTTTCCGGGAAGTCCGTGTGAATGCGCGCGATGATCTCCATCTGCCTCCGCTCCGTTTCCGCCCCTCGGGCCGCATAATCCCTGCCATTATAGCACACGAACCGCCCGTGCAGGAAAGCCTCAAAAAAGTTTACACAGTCGGGCTTGTCCGCGCCGCAGGAATAGTCTATACTTGAACTGTTCAATTCTGAACGATCTGGAGGTGCGACATGCTCAACGCGTCACAGCTTTCGGCCTATTCCCGGCGCTTTGCCGACGCCTACGCCGCCGCGATGCGCCCGCTGACTCAGGAGACCGGCCTGCCGCAGGGCGCGGTGGACATCCTGCTCTTTCTGGCCAACAACCCGGGTCTGGACACGGCGAAGGACGTCTGCGCCTGTCGCGGACTGAAGCCGGGCATTGTGTCGCTGAACGTGGAGAACCTGACCGCCGGCGGCTACATCACGCGCCAGAGCGTGCCGAATGACCGGCGCAAGTGCCGCCTGGTCTGCACGCCCAGGGCCGAGCCGGTCATCCGGCGAGGACGCGCGCTGCAGGAGGCGTTTTTCAGCCGCATGACCGAGGGCGTCCCCCGCGAGGATCTGAAAACCTGCCTGCGCTGCTTTGCGGCGTTCGAGCAAAACCTGACGCGCATCGCCGAGGAGGCGCACTGAAGCGCCCTGCGCTCGAACCAGAAACGTCCCGCCTCCGAGCGCGCAGACGTCGGGAGGGGGTCTGGGGGAGGGGGCAAAGCGCAGACTGCCCATCCCCCAGCAAAAGCGCCGACAAATCCTATAGAATAGAATAGAAAAGAAGGAATTCGCATGAATCAGGACAAAACCTTTCTGGGCACCGAGCCGGTCGGCCGGCTGCTCTTCCGCCTGGCCATTCCCACGGTCGTTGCGCAGCTGGTCAACATGCTCTACAACATCGTCGACCGCATCTACATCGGCCACATGCCGGGCGAGGGCAGTCTGGCGCTGACCGGCGTGGGCGTGTGCATGCCGGTCATCATGATCATCTCGGCCTTCGCCGCGCTGGTCAGCACGGGCGGCGCGCCGCGCGCCTCAATCCGCATGGGCGAGGGCAACCACGACGCCGCCGAGCAGATCCTGGGCGGGTGCTTCACGCTTCAGGTGATCATTTCGCTGGCGCTGACCGCCGTGCTGAGCGTCTGGGGGCGCGACATCCTGCTCTCCTTCGGGGCGAGCGAAAACACCATCTCCTACGCGGCCGACTACATGAGCGTCTACGCCCTGGGCACGCTGTTCGTGCAGCTGACGCTGGGCATGAACGCCTTCATCACCGCGCAGGGCTTCGCGACCACCGGCATGCTCACCGTGCTCATCGGCGCGGTCTGCAACATCGCGCTCGACCCGCTGTTCATCTTCGGCCTGCACATGGGCGTGAAGGGCGCGGCGCTGGCCACGATTCTCTCTCAGGCCGCCTCGTGCGTCTGGGTCGTCGCCTTCCTGCGCGGCAAAAAGACCACGCTGCGCCTGAAAAAGGAAAACCTGCTCGCCAGCCCGAAGCTGATCCTGCCCTGCGTGGCGCTGGGTCTGGCGGCGTTCATCATGCAGGCCAGCGAGAGCGTCATCTCGGTCTGCTTCAACTCCTCGCTGCTCCGCTACGGCGGCGACGTGGCCGTGGGCGCGATGACCATCCTCACCAGCGTCATGCAGTTCGCCATGCTGCCCATGCAGGGGCTCGCCCAGGGCGCGCAGCCCATCTCCAGCTACAACTACGGCGCGAAAAACGCCGACCGCGTCCGCAAAACCTTCCGCCTGCTGCTGACCAGCTGCCTGATCTACTCCGTCGCGCTCTGGGGCTGCGTCATGCTCTTCCCAGGCCTGTTCGCCCGCCTCTTCTCCTCGGACGCGGCGCTCATCGCCTTCACCGAGAAGGCCCTGCGCATCTACTGCGCCGCCCTCTTCCTCTTCGGCATCCAGATCGCCTGCCAGATGACCTTCGTCTCCATCGGCAACGCCCCCTGCTCCATACTCGTCGCCGTGCTGCGCAAGTTCATCTTGCTGCTCCCCCTCATTTACCTCCTGCCCCGCCTCCTCGCCGACCAGACCAGCGCCGTCTACCTCGCCGAGCCGGTCGCCGATACCATCGCCGTCACCTGCACCGCCCTGCTCTTCGCCCGCCAGTTCCGCAAGAGCCTGCGCGCGCTGGGGTGAGGGAAGTACGTTCGAGAGGCGGCTTTTCTGACCGGGCAGTGCCCGGACCCACTTGCTGCCGCGCATTCTATCGTCAGGCTATGCGCTATTCAAGAGCCTCCCCCAGCCAGCCCGAGTCGGCAATGCCGACAGGAAATCTGCGGGGAAGCCCGCAGATTCGAAGAAATCAGCCGCTCTGATGAATGGCGGCTGATTTCGTGTTCTATTTGGCGGCAGCAAGTG
>CAKUFB010000332.1 GCA_934647145.1 uncultured Clostridia bacterium | reverse complement strand
CTGGAGGCGGAGCGCGAGCTGATGGACGCGCTGAACCTGCCCGGCTCGTTCCGGCTGCAGGTGCTTTCGCCGGGTCGCCTGTGCCGGCTGGCGTTCGAGCAGGCGGGGTATCCGCAGTCGGTGCGCATCGACGAGCGCGGGCGGGTGATGCTGCTGCACGAGGCGCTGAGCAGGCTGGGGAACGAGCTGACCTGGTACCGGGGCGCGCAGCACAGGCGGGGCTTTACCGAGCTGGCGGCGGGGCAGATCAAGGAATTCAAGCAGGCCGGGCAGACCCCCGAATCGCTGGAAAAAATGGCCGGGGAGCTGGGTGAGGGCGCGCTGGCGCAGAAGCTGCGCGACCTGAGCCGCATCTGGACGGTGTACGAGCAGTCGCTTGCCGGGCGGTTCATGGACGGCGAGGACGAGGTGCGCGAGGCGGTTTCGCGCATGCCGGACGCGCCCGGTCTTCGGGGCGCGCGGGTGTGGGCACACGGCTTCGAGCTGGTGTCGCAGACGCTGGGCAGCCTGCTGGTGGGCCTGTGCGGGGCGGGGTGCGAGGTGACGCTGCTCATGGGCCTTGAAAACGACGAGCGCGCGCCGGACGCGTACACCTATCAGCCGGTCAGAGACGCCCTGTGCAAGCTGGATCGCCTGGCCGCGGCAAGCGGCGTGCGGCGGGAACGGGTGCGCCTTGAGCAGACGGAGGACGAGGGCGCGAAGGCCGACCTTCTCCACCTGGAAAGGCAGCTTTACGCCTATCCGTGCAGGCCGTATGAGGGCGCGCCGGAGCACGTGCGCCTGATGCTGTGTACAAACCCGATGCAGGAGGCGATGGCCGCGCTGGCCTATGCGCGGCGGCTTTCGCGCGAAAGGGGCTGGCGGTATCGCGAGATGGCGATCGTGCTGGTCACGCCCGGCTACGAGCAGGCGCTTCGGCAGGCGGCCGAGCTGTACCGCGTCGAGCTGTTCCTGCCCGAAAACCGCAGCGCGGAGCGGCACCCGCTGGCGCAGTACCTGCTCTCCTCGCTCAAGGTGGTGGCGCG
Source organism: uncultured Clostridia bacterium (assembly GCA_934647145.1). Taxonomy (GTDB): domain Bacteria; phylum Bacillota; class Clostridia; order Christensenellales; family Aristaeellaceae; genus CAKUFI01. Next base: position 2,113 of record CAKUFB010000332.1, on the reverse strand, counting down.
CGGCTGGCAGGAGGAGGAAATGCGCCTGCTGATGCGCACGGGCTACAGCCCGCTCACCCCCGACGAGGCCGACCGGATGAGCAACTACGCCACGGTGTGGGGCCTGTCCGGCAAGGGCTGGCTGCGGAGCCTGACCCAGGGCGATTTCGAGGCGATCGAGCCGCTGCGGGCGCGCCTGGTCGGGCCGCTTGAAAGGCTGTCCGAGGCGCTTCAGGCGGCGCAGGGCGACGTGCGGGCGCAGCTGACGGCGCTGTGGGGACTGCTTGAGGACAGCGGCGCGTATCAGCGGCTGCTGGATGAGCAGAAGCGCCTGACCGAGCTTCGCCAGCTCTCCGCCGCCAACGAGAGCGCCCAGGTCTGGAACCGCATCGTGGGCGCGCTGGATCAGCTGCACGCGCTGCTCGCCGGCCGCCGGCTCACCCCGAACGACCTGTATGAGCTGCTCAGCCAGAGCCTGGCCGCCAGCGACATCAAGCCCCTGCCCCAGTCGGGCGACGCGCTGGTTGCGGGCGCGCTCAACCGCCTGCGCGGGCATGACCTGAAGGCGGTGATCTTCCTGGGCTGCGCCGGGAGCGATTCGGCCGGGGAAAGCGGCCTGTTTCAGCCGGCGGAGCGGCAGGCGCTCGAGCGCAGGCGCGGATTGTGGCTGTCGCCCGACGCGTTTTCCCGCAGCAGGCTGGGCGCGCTGGATCTGAAGGCAGTGCTGTCGCTGGCGCGGGAGGAGGCGCTGTTTCTGTATGCCCAGAGCGCGCCGGACGGCACGGCGGTGGCTCCGGGGGCGCTGATCGGCTGGATTCGGCGGGCGCTGCCCGAGCTTCCGGCGCTCGGCGGCGTGACGCGGGAGAGCGAGGTGGCCGACTGGCTGTACGAGGCTCCGGAGGCGGCGTTTTACCTGCTGCCCGCCAAAATGAGCGCGCACGAGCTGACCGAAACCGACGTGAGGGCGCTTCGGGCGCTGGGCGGGCTGCCCGAATACCGGGACAGGCTTCACGGCCTTTCCCGCGCGCTCAGGCGGCGCACGCTGTCCGAACCGCTGGGCGAGGAGCTGGCGCGCAGGCTGTACAATGGGCCCCGGCGGGTGAGCGTCACGCGGCTTGAGACCTTCGCCGCCTGCCCGTTTAAGCACTTCACGCAATACGGACTGCGCCCGGAGCCGGTTGAGCCGGTCACGCTGGACGCGCGCAGCGAGGGCACCTTCTTTCATGAGGCGCTGGAGCGCTTCCTGCGCGAGGCCGCGCTGCCCGTGACGCGCGAGCTGCTGGAGAGCAGCATGGACCGCATGGACGAGGTGACGGAGAGCCTCATAAGCGAGCTGATGGACGGCGCGCTGGGCGAGGACCCCATCCTGCGCGCCCGCGGAAAAAGGCTGCGCGGCATCGCCAGGCGGGCGGCGCGCACCGCGGCCAGGCAGCTTTCGGGCAGCAAATTCGAGCCGCTGGCCTTCGAGCTGGACTTCGGCAGAAACCGCGAGCTGGTGCTCAAAACCCATCGGGGCGACGTGCCCGTCGAGGGGCGCATCGATCGCGTCGATCAGTGGAACGACGGGCAGCACCGCTACCTGCGCGTGATCGACTATAAGAGCGGAAACAACCAGATCGACCTGGTGAAGCTGTACTGGGGACTGCAGCTGCAGCTGATCGTATACCTGGCGGCGGCGCTCCGGCAGAACGACGCGACGGCGGCCGGTGTGTTCTACTTCCACGTGCAGGATCCTACCCTGCGCACCGACGAGCGCGAGGAATCCGTGATCGAGCGGCTGCGGGAGGACAAGCTGCGCCTGACCGGCCTGTTTCTGAACGACCCGGAGGTGCTCAAGGCCATGGCGCCCGACTTCGAGCGCTCTATTGCGCTGGCGACCAACAAGGACGGCTCGGTGCGCAAGTCCGACAGCGCCCTCGAGGAAGGCGACTTCTCCGCGCTGGTGGATTACTCGCTGCGCGTGGCGGCCGAGCTGACCGAGCAGATTCTCGCGGGCAGAACCGACGTGGCTCCCGCGCGCATCGCCAGCTCGTTCGACGCCTGTCGCTACTGCGAGTACCTGAGCGCCTGTCAGATGGATGAGCGCGTCAGTCCCGTCGCCCGCCGCCGGGAATCGTTCTCCGCGAAGCAGGAC
>CAKUFB010000331.1 GCA_934647145.1 uncultured Clostridia bacterium | reverse complement strand
CCCGTATACGGCGTGTGCGAACGGCATTTTCGGGAAGGCCGCCCCTCTCACATCCCCCGCTTGCCCAATGTTCCCCACGCACAGGAACGAAGAAATGTCAAGTATTCCGGCTATAAACTAACAATTTTGGATTACATTCACAAAATATTGCGATTTTTCGACAACCGTGCGGAACTTCCTTGTATTTTTACGCCCGCATGCTATAATGGCATGCGGATGTTCTGTGTAGGGAGGGATGGATATGCTGATACTGGGTCTTCAGAAGCTGACCCTGCTGGACTATCCCGGCCGCACGGCCTGCACGGTGTTTACGGGCGGCTGCAACTTTCGCTGCCCCTTCTGTCATAACGCGCCGCTGGTCATTCCCGGGCGCGGGCAGGAGCCGTATACCGAGGAGGAAGTCCTTTCTTATTTAAAAAAACGTGCGGGTCTGCTCGACGGCGTGTGCGTGACGGGCGGCGAGCCGACGCTCCAGGAGGATCTGGAGGCCTTTTTAAGGCAGGTCAGGGCGCTGGGCTACCCGGTCAAGCTGGACACGAACGGAAGCCGTCCGGAGGCGCTCAGGGCGCTTATCGGGCAGGGGCTGCTCGACTATGTGGCCATGGACGTCAAGTCCTCGCCGGAGGAGTACGCGCGCGCGTGCGGCGGGCCGGTTGATTTTGAGAAGGTGGGTCAGAGCATCGACCTGCTTTTGTCCGGCTGCGTGGACTACGAGTTCCGCACGACGGTGGTCGCGGGGCTTCACGACGCGCAGATCATCGAGCGGGCGGCCAGGCGGATCGCCGGGGCGAAGCGCTATTTTCTTCAGGCGTTCGTGGACTCGGGCGACCTGATCACGCCCGGCTGGCACGCGCTTTCGCGGGAGGAAATGGAAGCCTGCGCGCAGGCAGCCCGCAGGCACGTCCCGTTCGTCGAGCTGCGCGGCGTGTGACGCGAGGCTGTGGATAACGCCCTGTATCCCCCATCAATCCACAAGATATTGTGGATTGATTTCATGTGGACACAAGATATTGTGGTCATTTGAACGTTAAATTCGCTTCGCCGGTCCCAAGTTGTTGCAAATGCGATTGACGAAAGGCCGCGGGCGGTCTACAATGGGCTTAAACAGTTACAATTACTGAGGAGAGAGCAGAATGTATAAGGTTCAGACAGCGGATGGGCGCACTGTGCCCTTCAGGATCGAGAAAATCGCGGACTCCCTGCGCAGGGCGTTTGAGGAGGACTGCGTCGAGTATACCGACAGCACGATCGACTACCTGGCGGTCATGGTGACCAGCGACTTCCAGCGCAGGATCCAGGACGGCCTGATCGCGGCGCGGGAGATCGGCCGCAGCGTGGAGGCCGTGCTCAGCCGCGGCGGCTATCCGGGCGTGGCGCGCGCCTATGCCCGCCTGCACGAGGGCTGCGCGCAGGAGATTTCAGACACGACGCTGGACTACCGCAAGGTGGTGGACAACTACCTGAATATCAACGACTGGCGCGTCAAGGAGAACTCGACCGTCACCTACTCGGTGGGCGGCCTGATTCTGTCCAACTCGGGCGTGATCACGGCCAACTACTGGCTCAGCCAGGTCTACGACCCCGAAATCGCCGAGGCGCATCGCTCCGCGGCCATTCACCTGCACGACCTGTCCATGCTCACCGGCTACTGCGCGGGCTGGAGCCTGAAGCAGCTGATCCAGGAGGGACTGGGCGGCGTGCCGGGCAAGATCAGCTCCAAGCCGGCCAAGCACCTGTCCACGCTGTGCAACCAGATGGTCAACTTCCTGGGCATCATGCAGAACGAGTGGGCGGGCGCGCAGGCGTTCTCGTCCTTCGACACCTACCTCGCCCCCTTCGTGCGGGTGGATCACCTCAGCTACGAGGAGGTCAAGCAGGCGGTGCAGGGCTTCGTGTTCGGCGTAAACACCCCCTCCCGCTGGGGCACCCAGGCTCCGTTCAGCAACATCACGCTGGACTGGACGGTGCCGCCGGATCTGGCCGACATGAACTGCATCGTGGGCGGCAGGGAGATGGACTTCTGCTACCGCGACTGCCAGAAGGAAATGGACATGGTCAACAAGGCCTTCATCGAAATCATGATCGAGGGCGACGCCAACGGCCGCGGCTTCCAGTACCCGATTCCGACCTACTCCATCACGCGCGCCTTCGACTGGAGCGACACCGAGAATAACCGCCTGCTCTTCGAGATGACCGCCAAGTACGGCACGCCCTACTTCAGCAACTACGTCAACAGCGACATGGAGCCCAGCGACGTGCGCAGCATGTGCTGCCGCCTGCGGCTCGACCTGCGCGAGCTGCGCAAGAAGAGCGGCGGGTTCTTCGGCTCGGGCGAGAGCACCGGCTCGGTGGGCGTGGTGACGATCAACCTGCCCCGCATCGCCTATCTGGCGGCGGATGAGCAGGACTTCTACGCGCGCCTCGATCGCCTGATGGACGTGTCCGCCCGCTCGCTCAAGATCAAGCGCACGATGATCACCAGGCTGCTCGATCAGGGCCTGTATCCCTATACCAAGCGCTACCTGGGCACCTTCGACAACCACTTCTCCACGATCGGCCTGGTGGGCATGAACGAGGCCGCGCTCAACGCCAAATGGCTCAGGCAGGATCTGACGCAGGCCGGGGCGCAGCAGTTCGCCAAGGACGTGCTCAACCACATGCGCGCCCGCCTGTCCGACTATCAGGAGATGTACGGCGATCTGTACAACCTCGAGGCCACCCCGGCCGAGTCGACCGCCTACCGCCTGGCCAAGCACGACCGCGAGCTGTACCCCGACATCATCACCGCCGCCGAGGGCAACGGCACGCCCTACTACACCAACAGCTCGCATCTGCCGGTGGGCTATACCGAGGATCTGTTCACCGCGCTGGACGTCCAGGACGAGCTGCAGACCCTGTACACCTCCGGCACGGTCTTCCACGCTTTCCTGGGCGAAAAGCTGCCCGACTGGCATGCCGCCGCCGCGCTGGTGCGCAAGATCGCCGAGAATTACCGCCTGCCCTACTACACCCTCTCGCCGACCTACTCCATCTGCAGGCACCACGGCTACATCAGCGGCGAGGTGTACGTCTGCCCGGTCTGCGGCGAAAAGACCGAGGTCTATTCCCGCATCACCGGCTACTATCGCCCGGTGCAGAACTGGAACGACGG
>CAKUFB010000330.1 GCA_934647145.1 uncultured Clostridia bacterium | reverse complement strand
CCCCCCCCCCCCCCCCCCCCCCCCCCCCCCCCCCCCCCCCCCCCGCCCCCGGCGGCATTGCCGCCGGGCGCGGAGGACTGGGGGAGGCTCCGCTTCGCTTCGCGCTCCCCAGACCCCCACCGAAGTTTGTTCGGCCTGCCCTGCCGTCGTTTCTTGCCCTTGCTTTTTAGCCGGTTTTGTGGTAAAGTGTTAGCATGCCAGTTATATGGAACGGAGGAACCCGAGATGCACAACGCTGTGGATAAGGAACAGCTGGATTTCCTGGCGCGGGCGCTGGTGGCGCTTGAGAGCACGGAGGAATGCGAGCGGCTGCTTTCGGATATTTGCACGATCAAGGAGCTGCAGGACATGGCGCAGCGGCTGCAGGTGGCCAGATACCTGCGCAGAAAGACCACCTATACGGACATCGCGGCGAAGGTGGGCGCGTCGACGGCCACGATCAGCCGGGTGAACCGGGCGCTGAGCTACGGCGAGGGCGGCTACGAGATGATCCTTTCAAGAATCGAGGGCGAGGGCAATGATTGACCTGTCCCGCCTGAACCCGCCCCAGCGCGAGGCGGTCGAGCACACCGAGGGGCCGCTTCTGATCCTGGCCGGCGCGGGCTCGGGCAAGACGCGCGTGCTGACCCACCGCATGGCCTACCTGATCGACAGGGGCGTGCCGGCCTGGCAGATCCTGGCCATCACCTTCACCAACAAGGCGGCGCGGGAGATGCAGGAGCGCGCGCTCAGGCTCTGCCCGGCGGCGAGCGAGGCCTGGGTGAGCACCTTTCACGCCTGCTGCGCCCGCATGCTCCGCAGGGATATCGAGAAGCTGGGCTATCAGCGCTCGTTCTCGATTTATGACGACGACGATCAGAACGCCGCGATTCGGGGCATCCTGAAGGACATGAACCTGAACGAGAAGCTGTACGCGCCCCGCGACGTGCGCGCGATCATCTCCGACGCGAAGAACCGCCTGCTCACGCCGAAGGAATGGCTGCGCGAGGCGGGGGAGGGCGACTTCCGCAACAGGAAGCTCTGCGAGATCTTCGAGGCCTACCAGAAGAAGCTCAAGGGCAACAACGCGCTCGACTTCGACGACCTGCTGATGAAGACGATCGAGCTGCTGACCAACCACCCGCCCGTGCTCCAGTATTACCAGAACCGCTTCCATTATATCATGGTCGACGAGTATCAGGACACCAACATGGCGCAGTACGAGCTGGTCAGGCTGCTTGCAGGGCAGCGGCGCAACCTGTGCGTGGTGGGCGACGACGACCAGTCGATCTACGGCTGGCGCGGCGCGGACATCCGCAACATCCTGGAGTTCGAAAAGGACTTTCCGGGCTGCAGGGTCATCAAGCTCGAGCAGAACTACCGCTCCACCGCCAACATCCTGGACGCGGCCAATCAGGTCATCGCCCACAACGCCGGGCGCAAGGAGAAGTCGCTTTGGACGGAGGCCGAGCCGGGCGAAAAGATCCGCCTGTACTACGCCGGCGACGAGCGGGACGAGGCCGCCTTCATCGCCTCCCGTCTGAGCCTGCTGAAAAAGGAAGGCAGGCCGCTGAGCCAGTGCGCCGTGCTCTACCGCACCAACGCGCAGTCCCGCGTGCTGGAGGAGGCGCTGGTACGCGCGGGTGTGCCCTACCGCGTGTACGGCGGCACCAAGTTCTACGACCGCAAGGAGGTCAAGGATCTGATCGCCTACCTGCGCGCCGTGGTCAACCCGAGCGATAACGTGGCGCTCCGCCGCATCATCAACGAGCCAAGGCGAGGCATCGGCGACACAACCATCGAACAGCTGGAGCTGGCGGCCGAGCAGCAGGGCATGCCGCTTTCGGCGGTGATCATGTACCCGGACGACGTGGGCCTGAACGCCCGGGCGAAGAAGTCGCTTGAGAAGTTCACCGCGCTCTACGAGCGGTTTATGAGCAGTTGGGAGGGCATGAAGCCGCAGGATTTCCTGACGATGGTCATCGAGGAAACCGGCTACGAGAACCAGTTCACCCAGGTCAAGAGCGACGAGAACCAGGCGCGCCTTGAGAACATCGCGGAGCTCAAAACCGCCATCGCCGACTACGCCGAGCGCGAGCCAGAGGGCGGACTGGCGGGGTTCCTGGAGAACGTCGCGCTGGTGACCGACATGGACAATATGGACGAGACGCAGCAGGTGGCCACCCTCATGACGCTGCACGCCGCCAAGGGACTGGAGTTCGATTACGTGTTCATGGCCGGCATGGAGGAGAGCATTTTCCCCACCTCGCGCGCCATGTTCGACGAGGAAAAGCTGGAGGAGGAGCGCAGGCTGTGCTACGTGGGCATCACCCGCGCCCGCAAACAGCTGTACATGACCTACGCCCAGAACCGCGCGCTCTACGGCAGCCGCCAGGTCAACGAGCGCTCCCGCTTCATCGACGAGATCCCGCAGCGGGTTCGCGAGGACTTTTCCCCGGCCGGGCAGACCCGCCGCCTGGAGCCGCCGCGCGCGTCGCATGGCGTCGCTTCGTACGGGTCGTTTTCAGGCCAAAAAGCGCCCGCAGCGGGTCGATTTGGAGCATCCGGCGCCCAGGCGCGGCCGCAGACCTCGTTTTCGGGCGCTCAGGCAGGCAAAGCCGGCCTGAACATTCCGGGCGGGGCCAGGGGCTTTACGAGCTTCTCGGGCAAGTCGGGCGCGGCCGAAAACCACACCCTCTTTTCTCCGGGCGACAGGGTGCGCCACGCGCGCTTCGGCGAGGGCGTGGTCACCGCGACCGGCGGCGAGGGACGCGGCGCGCACATCACTATCCGCTTTGCCGACGGCGCGGAAAAAACCTTCAACGCCGACATCGCCCCAGTGGTCAAAACAACCTGAGGCCGCCGGGCAGTGCCCGGACCCACTTGCTACCGGTCGGCAGTGCCGACTGCCGGTTGCTGCCGCCGAGGCCACACGAATCTGTCGGCCATAAATTAGAGCCTCCAGATTCTTCACTTGCGGAAGACTCGGGACAGTGCCCCATAACCTGCTGCAGGTCGGCGGTGCCGACTGCCAGTTGCTGCCGGTCGGCAGTGCCGACTGCCGATTGCTGCCGCCGGTTCTGTCGATGAATTCGGGAACCACAAATTAGAGTTCCCGAATTCTGCGAATCCGCAAGGTTCCTTGCGGATTGACTGGCGGGCGCTGCCCGCCGCGGGGGGGGGGGGG
>CAKUFB010000329.1 GCA_934647145.1 uncultured Clostridia bacterium | reverse complement strand
CTTCGGTGGGGGTCTGGGGGAGCGCGAAGCGAAGCGGAGCCTCCCCCAGCCCGGGTCGGCAGTGCCGACAGAAAATCCGCAAGGAACCTTGCGGATTCGAAGACCTTGGCCGCTCTAATCTATGGCGGCCAACGGTCGTCGATAGGATGCGCGGCAGCAAGTGGCAGTAGGCCCTGCCGACCGGCAGCGGGTGGCCTCGGGCACCGCCCGGCGAAGAAATCAGCCGCTCTAATTTATGGCAGCTGATTTCGTGTTCTGTCCGGCGGCAGCAAGTGGAAGCCGGCACTGCCGGCCCTGCCTACCAGGCCTTGACGATGGAAACGTCGCTAAAGTAGTACTGGACGATGTGCTCGCCGGTCTCGCCCTCGGAGGCCAGCTGGTACGCGCCCCACTGGGACATGCCCACGCCGTGGCCGTAGCCCTGGCCGGTGAAGGAGACCTTGCCGTCCTTGAGGGAGACCTCGGAGAGCAGGGTAGACTTGAGCCTGGTCGAGTCGAGGTTCACGCGCAGGTCGGCGGCGTTGACGCGTTCGCCGTTGATGAGCAGGTCGATCGCGCGGCCGGACTCGCCCTTTTCGCCCAGCTCGATGCTCTCGAGCTTCTCCAGGCTTGCGCCGGTCTTCCTGGCGGCGGCGAGCACCTCGGACACGTCGAACACGGCGGTCCAGTTTTTGACGCTGGTGGGGGCGAGGTCGGACTCGCGGGACTCGACCGGCCGGATGTAGCCGGGGTCGGAGTCAAAGTGCAGCCCCACGCTGGCCAGGTCGGTCTTGCCGGCGGCGTGCGCGTGGAACCAGGCGTAGGGCAGCTCGCCCTGATAGCTCATGATTTCGCCGCGGGTTTCCTCGACCGCCCTGCGCACGCGCTCGTTGACGGCCGACGCGTCGTAGGCCTGCGCCTCGGTCACGTCGGTGGAAATGTCGGCGTAGGGGTACATCGAGTCCTTCTCGGAAATGAACTTCAGCGTAAAGGTGCGCGCCAGGATGGCCTGCGCCCTGAGCGCCTCCATCGGCCAGTCGTTGCGCATTTCGCCGGCCAGTACGCCCATGACGTAGGTCTCCACGTCCACGTTCTCGTATTCCTGCGAGGCGGTGTTGTACACCGTGATCACCGGCACGCCGTCCTCGTAGCGCTCAAACTCGGGCAGCTCGGGCACCTGCGCCTGCTCCCCGGTCTGGTTCTGCCCGGCGGGGGGATTGCTCGTACCGCCGGACTGCTTGCAGCCGGCCAGGCTCAGAAGAACCACGGCCAGCAGAAGGGAAAGGATTCTTTTCTTCATTTCAAAACACCTCCGTTGGTGACTAGCATGCCCGCGCGGCGCGGCTCTATGCGTTGTTTCGCGCTTTTTTCGCCCGGAAACGCATTGACAAAGCGCATGCCTTCCTGCATAATAAAGGCAAAGCGGATTCCGCGCATAAAGGAGAAAAAACATGATACGAATCGAAACCGAACGCTTTGTCCTGAGCGTGGGGGAGGACTGCCTGCCGCGCAGCCTGATCCTGAAAAAAACGGGCGAGGAATGCCTGGCGGACGGCCAGGAGCTGCCCCTGTTCAGCGTGACCCTGCCCCGCCCCTTCAACAACGAGGTCAAGCTCTCGCATCCCAACAAGCGCACGACCTTTCCGGCCAACCGCCTCAGGCGGGAGGCAAATCAGCTGATCGTGGGCTTTGACATCGCGCCGTTTGAGGCGGTGATCGAGGTAAAGGAGGCGCCGGGCTACGCGGCCTTCACGCTCGCGGACTTCCGGGTGCCGCCCGAGGCCTACCCCGGCCTGTGCATGAAGACCCCGCCGGTGCTCGAAATGCGCCTTCTCCAGCTTCCGGTCAGGCCGCGCGAGCGCTTCGGCGAGTGGCTGAACGTCGCCTGGGACGAGCGGGCGGCGGTGTGCGTGCTCGGCGCCGGCCCCGAGGCGCGCATCGACTCGGAAACGCGGCCCCTTTGCCGGGTGCTGACCGCCGACGCGGCGCGGGACGTTCGCCTCAAGGGCACGGGCGCGGCGCTGATCGCCGACGAGACGGCGCGCTTCCTGGACGATGTGGAGTCGTTCGAGGCGGACTTCGGCCTGCCGCGGGGCGTGAAGAGCCGCCGGGGCGAGATGATCAACGCCTCGGCCTACTGGACGGGCGACATCAGCCCCGAGAACGTCGACGAGCACATCCGCTACGCGAAAATGGGCGGCTTCCGGATGATGCTGATCTACTACACCGCGATTTTCAAGACCGGCGAAAGCTACGATACCTGCGGAAATTATGACGATTGCGATTACCGGGACGAGTATCCGAACGGCTGGAGCGACCTTCGCGACCTGCTCGCGCGCGTCAAGTCGGCGGGCATAACGCCCGGGATACACTTCCTGCAGACCCACATTGGCATCCGCAGCCGCTACGTGACCCCGGTCGCCGACCACCGGCTGCACAAGACCCGGCGCTTCACGCTCTCCCGGCCGCTCTCCGCGCAGGCGACCGAGCTGTTTGTCGAGGAAGACCCGGCCGACACCGTGCTGTGCGACCGCTGCCGGGTGCTGCAGCTGGGCGGCGAGCTGATCGGCTACGAGGGCTACACGACCGAGCGCCCCTACCGCTTCACCGGCTGCGCGCGCGGGTTGTACGATACGGCGGTTCAGGCGCACCCGGCCGGCGAGGTGGGCGGATTGCTGGACGTGAGCGAGTTCGGGCGCGGGCACAGCGTCTATCTCGATCAGGACTCAAGCCTGGCCGACGAGATCGCGGACAAGCTGGCGAGGGTGTATTCGGCCGGCTTCGAGTACGCCTATTTCGACGGCTCAGAGGGCGTGAACGAGCCGTTCGAGTACAACGTGCCCCGGGCGCAGTACCGCGTGTACAAAAAGCTCGACCCTGAGCCGCTCTACTGCGAGGGCGCGGCCAAGTCACACTTCTCCTGGCACATGTTCGGCGGCGGCAACGCGTTTGACGTCTTCCGGCCCGAGGAGTTCAAGGAGATGATCCGCCGCTTCCCGGCCGAGGAGGCCCCGCGCATGCGCTGCGACTTCACCCGGCTGAACTTCGGCTGGTGGGCGTTCTGGGCGCCTGCCGCCGCGGGCGGGGACGAGACGCAGAGCGTCTGCGGCACCCAGAGCGACATGCTCGAGTACGCCACCAGCCGCGCCGCCGCCTGGGACTGTCCGGCCACGCTGATGGGCAATCTGTCCGCC
>CAKUFB010000328.1 GCA_934647145.1 uncultured Clostridia bacterium | reverse complement strand
TCCTTTGCGGCCTCCTTCTGTGTTGGTCTTAGTTTACCACACTTTTCGCTTGTCCGCATCTTCGGGGCCAGGGCAGGGTTCGGGGACACAGAATTCGGCAACTCTATTTGTCCGGCCGCGATTGAGGAGTACAGCAGACAAACTTCGGTGGGGGTCTGGGGGAGCGCGAAGCGGAGCGGAGCCTCCCCCAGCCAGCCCGAATCGGCAACACCGACCTTCAATCCGCAGGGAATCATGCGGATTCGCAGACCGCTGGCCGCTTTAGTTTATGGCGGCCAACGGTCATCGCCAAGATACGCGGCAGCAGATGGAACCGGGCACTGCTCGGGCGGGCAGTGCCCGCCGGTCAATCCGCAAGGAATCTTGCGGATTCGAAGAACCCAGCCGCTCCAATTTATGGCGGCTGGGTTCGTGTTCCGTCCGGCGGCAGCAAGCGGCTGTCGGCACTGCCGACCGGCAGCAAGTGGCTGTCGGCACTGCCGACCGGCAGCAACCGGCTGTCGGCACTGCCGACCCTGCATGACCTATTCCCACTCGAGCGGGGAGCGGACAGAGGCGGTCACGTCGTAGACCACGCGGTCAATGCCGGGCGCCTCGGCGAGTATGCGCTCGCTGACGCGCTCGAGCAGGTCGTAGGGCAGTCGGTAGACGGCGTAGCTGCCCCCGGCCTGACTGGCGGCGCGCAGAGCCACCGTGTAGCGGCAGGCGTGCCTGCCTGAGGAGGTGCTCTCCTCCAGCACGACAAAGAAGTTCTTGATCCGCTTGTCCAGCCGCGCCGCGACAATCTCCTCACGGTAAATCGCGTCAGCCTCGCGCAGCAGGTTCAGCTTTTCCTCGGTCGCCTCGCCCAGCGCGCGAATGGCCAGCCCCGCGCCCGGGAAGCTCTGCCTGTGGATGATCTGCTCGGGCAGACCCAGGTACTCGCCCAGCTCGCGCACCTCGCCCTTGAACAGGCGGCGCACCGGCTCCACAACGCGCGCGGGCTCCGGGCCAAGCAGCGGCTGCTCGCTGCCCAGCACGTCCGAATAAATGATACCCTGCACCAGGTACTCGATCGTCCCCAGCTTTTCCGCCTCCTCGTGGAAAATCTCGCTGAAGAGCGACTCGGCCACGCGGCGCTTTTCGTCCGGATCGGTCACGCCGCGCAGCGCCTGCAAAAAGCGCTCCCGCGCGTCCACGCAGATCAGCTTCAGACCCATTTCCCGGCCGAACACGTCCTTCATCATCTCGGTGTCGCCCTTGCGCATGAGCCCGGTGTCCACGTACAGGTAGTGCATCTTTTCGCCGATCGCCCGGTTCATCAGCGCCGCGCAGACCGACGAGTCCACGCCGCCCGACATGGCCATCAGCGCGCTGCCGCCGCCCACCTTTTCCTGAATGCGGCGGCACTCGGCCTCGAAGAACGCGGGAATCGTCCACTCCTCCCGGCAGCCGCAGATGCTCCGGCAGAAGTTCACCAGGATGTCCATGCCCTCCAGGTCGTTGGACTCGACAGTGAACTGCGTGCCGTACAGGCGCGCCTGCTCGCTCGCGAAGGCGGCGGGGTGTTCCTCGCTGCCCGCGATCACCTCGAAGCCCTCGGGCAGTGTCAGGAAATGCAGCGCCTCGAAGTAGCGCTCGCAGTCGGGCACATCCTTAACCAGCGGCGAATCGCCCATCACCAGCGGCATGCTGTCGCTGACGAACGCGGTCTCTCCGACCTCGCCGCCCAGCGCCCGCACCAGGCTCAGCGCGCCCGCGCCCACGCCCAGTACCGGCACGCCCAGGCGCGTATAGCCGGGATCGAGCGCCGCTTCGCCTTCGTCGCCCGCCACGATCAGCCCCAGCGGCGACAGCGCGCGCACCTGCTCCTCGCCGACGTCCGCAGGCGCCACCTCGCAGTATATGCCGCACGCGCGTATGCGCTGCGCCAGCGTCCGGGCATACGAGCCGCCCAGGCTGAGAATCAGCATTTTCTCGTTCATCGGTTTCACCGTTCCTATCTATCGTTTTTTCTCACCCAGGCGCTGCGGACTGCGGTGATCCACAATGTCGATCTTGCGCAGCACCTGGCTGGTAATATCGATCTTCAGCGTGCGAGCCAGCTGCAGGCCGTACATCATCACGTCGGCAAACTCCTCCGCGATGGCGGCGACCTCGTCCGGGCTCTCGCCGTCTACGAGCGCGCGCACGTCCTCCGCGTTCATCCACTGGAAGTGCTCCAGCAGCTCGCTCATCTCCACCGTCATGGCCATGGCGACCTGCTGCGGGTTCTGCACCCCGTCCACGCCCCAGCCCTTGCGCAGGCACAGCGCGTGCACCCGTTCCTTCAGCTCGTTCAGCGACGCGTTCCCGTCGTTCATGAAAAATCCCCCGTTTTCCGCGCGATTCGCGCCGTTTCTCTGTCACTGAATCTATTATATCATATTTTCCCCAAAATGCAAATATGCCCCGGGCAGTGCCCCACGGCGACAACGTCAAATTACAAAAGTATTAAGTCAACGGCAGAAGAGAGATAATCCAGGTCATGGGCACAGATTTTTCTTTTGCGTTTGATGGAAGCTCTCTTGGGTTCGGGGAGTTGCTTTAATGCCGAAAGCGCAAAATGCCGAACTACAGCCAGATTTTCGGGAGCATGATCTGTTCTGATGCGGGAATGGTCTTCATTGAACGATACATCCAAACAATAATGAAGACCATTCTCAATGCCCCAATGCTTTCTCCATGCATGCGCAAATTGCTCCATACTTTTCAGGGAAGTAATCGCATAGCGCATCTCGGAGGACTCGACTTCACCCACGGTAACCTGAGAACGTACCATGCCAAAGCCTGACAATCCCGGACAGTCTGCGGCATTCTCCAATTCGGACAAGTCCGAGGAAAGATAATACGTCCTTTTCTCGATTCTTCCGTGCCCCTTGTCAATGGTTTCGTATGAGGTCATTTCCGGATACCACCGCGGATGCTCCAATGCGTCCTTAAAATAGGTTTCCGCGTATTCATGGAGCGTCGGCTGATTCTCCTTGAGGCTGAGCACATAGTCGCCTTTACCTTCAACGATCTTCTTTGCGATTTCTCTCTGGCAGCTCATGGCGTCAGTAGTAACGATGCACCCGTTTCTGCCCCATAAGCGTTAACATAAAGCGAAACAGCAATCATATTGACGCGACTTCGCGGTCGTTCGGCCAGGGCGACGG
>CAKUFB010000327.1 GCA_934647145.1 uncultured Clostridia bacterium | reverse complement strand
CGACGACCTTGGCCGCCATTGATTGAAGCGGCCAAGGTCTGCAAATCCGCAGGATTCCCTGCGGATTACCGGTCGGCTTTGCCGACTCTCCTTTGGCTGGGGGAGGCTCCGCTATCGCTTCGCGCTCCCCCAGACCCCCACCGAAGTTTGTCTGCTGTCGCGGGTCGGCAGTACCGACATCCACCTGCTGCCGGCAGGCTGAGCCTGCACCCACCTCGATAAAACGCAGCATAAAGCAATCCCTCCGGCACATGTCGGAGGGATTCAGACTGTCAAAAAACCCCGGAGAGCTCGAGAGGGCCGCAGCCCTTTCGAACTTTCAATCGTGCCCAGCGGCGTGTACGGTGGGCACGGGGCGATTTTTGCGACGGAAAATCCCATTTTCCAGAGCAAAAATCGTTTCCTTGCAGTTTTTGCGCCCGGAAATCTCTTAGATTTCAGCAAAAACTGGTGAGGGTGGCAGGGAGGCTGAAAACCCTTTGGGTTTTCAGGTTTCGCCCTTGGCGAAACTGCCGACGGCTCAAATCGTAGATTTGAGGCGCGGCACCTGGCCGGGGAGCTTGCTTCCCCGTCCACCAGCTTGTCAAAACCTTTTTTGACAAGCTGAATCCCTCCGGCAAATGTCGGAGGGATTGTCGCTTATTCTTCTTCGTCCGGGTTTTCAGAAAGGTCGCTGAGCAGTCTGTCGAGCGCGTCGGGTTCGCCGGTCTCGGCGCCCTGCGGCTCGGTCTCGGGGGTGAAGTCGAGGTCGTCGCCCGCCGCTTCGGTTTCGGGAGCAATCGGCGTGTCGGCTTCGGCCTCGAGCGCCTCTTCCTCCTCCTCCGCGTCGGCGCGGGCCACGCAGACCACCTTGCAGTCCTCGGCCACGCGCATGATGCGCACGCCCTGCGTGTTGCGGGAGAGAATCGGGATGTCGGCGACCGCGGTGCGGATGATCGTGCCGTCGTCGGTGATGATCATCAGATCTTCCTCGTCGCGCACCATCAGCTGGCAGGCGAGCAGGCCGGTCTTGTCGGTCAGGTTCATCGCCTTGATGCCCTTGCCGCCGCGGCTCTGCGCGCGGTATTCCTCGATGGGCGTGCGCTTGCCGTAGCCGTTCTCGGTCAGCGAGAGCACGGTGCAGTCCGCCTCGGCCGGGGACATGTCGACCACCTCGTCGCCCTCGTCCAGCTCGATGGATTTAACGCCCATGGCGCTGCGGCCGATCGGGCGCAGCTCGCTCTCGGCGAAGCGGATGGCCATGCCGCCGCGGCTGCCGATGAGCAGGTCGCTCCTGCCCTCGGTCATCAGCACGCGGATCAGGTCGTCGTCCTCGCGCAGGGTAATGGCGATCAGGCCGCTCTTGCGCAGGTTGGTGAACTCGTCCAGCGCGGTGCGCTTGATGAGCCCCCTGCGGGTGGCCATGACCAGGTACTTGTTCTCGCAGATGCCGCCGGGGATGGGCAGCATGGCGGTCACCTTTTCGCCGCCGTCGAGCTGAATCAGGTTGACGACCGCAGTGCCGCGCGCGGTGCGGCTGGCCTCGGGGATCTCGTAGCAGTTGATCTGGTAGACGCGGCCGCGGTCGGTAAAGAACAGGATCGGGTCGTGCGTGGAGACCACGTACATGCGCTCCACGAAGTCCTCGTCGCGGGTGGCGGTGGCGCTCACGCCCTTGCCGCCGCGCTTCTGCGCACGATAGACCGACTTGGCCAGGCGCTTGACGTAGCCATAGTGGGTCATCGTGACCACCATGTCCTCCTCCTGCACCAGGTCGAGCATGTCGATCTCGCCCTCCAGCGCAGTGATTTCTGTGCGGCGCTCGTCGGCGTACTTGTTCCGGATGGCGGTGATTTCGGTCTTGATGATGTCCAGCACCATCCATTCATTGGCCAGGATCTCCTTAAAGTGGGCGATCTGGGCGAGCAGGTCGTCGTATTCCTGCTTGAGCTTGTCGCGCTCCAGGCCGGTCAGGCGCTGCAGCCTCATGTCCAGTATGGCCTGCGCCTGTTTGTCGGACAGGCCGAAGGTGGTCATCAGGCCGTCGCGGGCGTCCTGCGCGGTGCGGCTGGCGCGGATGAGCGAGATCACCTCGTCGATGCGGTCCAGCGCGATGAGCAGGCCCTCGAGGATGTGGGCGCGAGCCTCGGCCTTGTTCAGGTCGTAGCGGGTGCGCCGGGTCACCACGTCCTTCTGATGGTCGATATAGTGATGCAGGATCTGCTTGAGGCTCAGCACACGCGGCGCGCCGTCCACCAGCGCCAGCATGATCGCGCCGAAGGTCTCCTGCAGCTGGGTATGCTTGAAGAGGAAGTTGAGCACCACGTTGGCGTTCACGTCCCGCTTGAGCTCGATGACCACGCGGGTGCCGTCGCGGTCGGACTCGTCGCGGATGTCGGAAATGCCGTCCACCAGCTTGTTGTGTACCAGCTCGGCGATCTTCTCCACCAGCTTGGCCTTGTTGACCATGTAGGGGATTTCGGTCACGACGATGCGCTGGCGGTTCTGCGGCATGGACTCGATTTCGGTCTTGGCGCGCATGATGATGCGGCCGCGGCCGGTGTGATAGGCCTCGTAAATGCCGCGTTTGCCCAGGATCAGTCCGCCCGTCGGGAAGTCCGGGCCCTTGACGAACTGCATCAGGTCGTCCACGGTCGCGTCCGGATGATCGATCAGATGGATCGTCGCGTCGATGGTCTCGCCCAGGTTGTGCGGCGGGATGTTGGTGGCCATGCCCACGGCGATGCCGTTGGAGCCGTTGACCAGCAGGTTGGGGAAGCGCGAGGGCAGCACGGCGGGCTGCATCAGCGTCTCGTCGAAGTTGGGATAGAAGTCGACCGTTTCCTTGTCCAGGTCGGCCAGCATCTCCATCGCCAGCCTGCTCATGCGCGCCTCGGTATAACGCATGGCGGCCGCGCCGTCGCCGTCGACCGAGCCGAAGTTGCCCTGGCCGTCCACCAGCGGACAGCGGATGTTGAAGTCCTGCGCCAGGCGCACCATCGCGTCGTACACCGAGGAATCGCCGTGCGGGTGGTATTTGCCCAGCACGTCGCCCACGATGCGGGCGCTTTTGCGGTAGGGCTTGTCGGGCGTCACGCCCAGCTCCAGCATGGAATACAGGATGCGCCGATGCACGGGCTTCAGGCCGTCGCGCACGTCGGGCAGCGCGCGGGTCACGATAACCGCCATGGCGTAGGCGATAAACGATTTTTTCAGCTCTTC
>CAKUFB010000326.1 GCA_934647145.1 uncultured Clostridia bacterium | reverse complement strand
AGCTCGACCGCGGCCACGTCGAGCGGCACGCCCGTGTCGACGGCCTGCACAGCGCGCGCCAGAGCGGCCTGAGCGCCCCGTGCGCGGTCGATATGCCGCTGGACGGTGAGACAGTCGTCCTCGGCCGCGGAGCCGCTTATACGGGCGCTGAGAGCCTCACGCAGGGTCTCCACGCCCTCTCCCGTCGCGGCGGACAGGGAAATCGCCCCCTCGGGCGGATCGAACGCACGGGGCAGGTCGGCCTTGTTGACCACGGTCAGGCTGCGCTCGTCGGCCCGGGTGAGCAGCGCCCTGTCCTCGGCGGTCAGCGGCTGCGAGCCGTCCAGCACGATCAGGCTTATATCGGCCTCGCGCTGGCTTTTTTTCGCGCGCTGTACGCCGATGGCCTCGACCGGATCGTCGGTCTCCCGCTGACCCGCGGTGTCGCTGAGCTCGACCGTGCGGCCGGCGATGGTCATGCGCTCGGTCAGCACGTCGCGTGTGGTGCCGGGCACGTGGGTGACGATCGCCCGCTCGCTGCCCAGAAGCGCGTTCATCAGCGAGCTCTTGCCCACGTTGGGCTTGCCGCACAGCACGACGCTCACGCCCTCGCGCACCATGCGCGCGTTTCTCTCGTCGGCGCACCGGGCCAGCTCCAGGCGGATTGCCTCGCAGCCCTCGCGCACCTCCCGCGCCGTCGCCGCCTCGTCGATCTCCTCGGGGAAGTCGTCCGCCGCCTCGATCTTCGCCAGCAGCGCGGTCAGCCGGTCGCGAAGCAGCGCAATCTGCCGGGATACGCCGCCGGTCAGCTGCCGCATGCCGGCCCGCTGCGCCGCGCGTCCGCCCGCCGAGATGACGCTCATCACGCCCTCGGCCTGAGACAGGTCGATTCGCCCGCCCAAAAAGGCGCGCAGCGTGAACTCGCCCGGCTCGGCCGGCCTGGCGCCCAGCTCGCACACCCGTCCAAGCGTGCTCTCAACCGCCGCGTGTCCGCCGTGGCAGTGGATTTCAGCCACGTCCTGGCGGGTGTACGTATGCGGCGCGGGCAGAAAGACCGCCATCACCTCGTCCAAAACCTCGCCGGTCTCCGACACGAGACTTCCGTAGGTCAGCCTGCGCGGCGCGGTTTTTCGCTTTTGGGCAGGCAAAAAAGCCCGGGAAAGGATCTCCCGGGCCCTGTTTCCGCTGATTCTGACGATAGCGACGCCGCCCTCCCCGGGCGCGGTGGCCAGGGCGGCGATGGTGTCCTCGCGGCGATCCATCAGGCGTTGAGGCGGCAGGGCAGCACCATGTAGGTGTAGCCGCCCTCCTCGATCGGGCCGACCACGCAGGGACTGATGCCCGAATTGAAGCGCAGCAGGAACTCGTCGTCGTCGACCACCTTGATCACGTCGCTGAGGTACTTGACGTTGAAGGCGATTTCAAGCGGCTCGCCGTCGGTCTGGGTCTGGATCTCCTCGTACACGTCGCCCATCTCCGAATTGGAGGTGATGACCATCATGTCGGGGCTGATGCTCAGCTTGACCAGGTTGGTCTTGCTTTCGCGGGCCATCAGCGAGGCGCGGTCGATGCACAGCATCAGCTGCTCGCGGTCGAGCACGCGCACGGTGGTCCTGAAGGATGCGGGGATGATCGAGCGGTAGTTGATGTACTCGCCCTCCAAAAGGGTAGCGTAGACCTGGGTGCGGTTGACGCGCAGCAGCAGCTGCTTCTCGCCGAAGCACAGCTCGACCGGGTCGTCGTCCTCCGTGCCGTCGACGATTTTGGACATCTCCTGCAGCAGCTTGCCCGGAATGACCGCGCGCAGCGAATCCCGGACGTTTTCAAGGCGGGCGATGCGCACCGCCAGGCGGAAGCCGTCGGTGGCGACCATGCGGGCCTCGCCCGGATTGATCTCCAGCAGGCAGCCGGTCAGGATCTTGCGCATCTCGTCGACCGAGACGGCGAACGAGGTCTGCAGAATCATGTTGCGCAGCGTGGGCTGGGGCATGAGCACGGTTTTGGGGGCGGCGATTTCCTGAGGCATGGGGAACAGATCGCCCGCGCGGGCCGCGATGGTGGTTCTCGAGCCGCAGCAGCGCAGCGTAGCGATCCGGTTTTCATTAGAAGAGAAGTTCAGCGTGCCCTGGGGCAGCTTGCGCGCCACGTCGCAGAACAGGCGGCCGGGCATGACCAGCTTGCCCTCCTCTTCGATTTCGGCGTCGATGCAGGTGGAGATGGTCATCGCTCCGTCGGAGCAGGTGATGGTCAGCCTTTCGCCCAGAGCCTCCAGAAAGACGCCTTCCAAAATCGGCAGCGTGGAGCGGGGCGACAGGGCGTGGGTGGCGATGGACAGCCCGTTGTTCAGATCGGTTACCTGGCAGCTAAAGCGCATTTTTTTCGGCCTCCCTCTGGCGGTAGTACTGAAATAAAAGAAAATCGTCGTAGTGTCCGTAGGAACTGTGGGCGGCGTGGAAAAGCGGCCAAAAGGCCGGAATTCCGGGCAGCGCGGGCTTTGCGCGGTTTTGGAAAGTCGGTTGACGGCCTGTGGAAAACGCGACGGTTTATCCACATTTATCCACAACGCGGCGGCTTTGGATTGCTTTTATCCCTTCTGTCCGACGCTGCCGCATGCCGCTTTACCTGATTCCCGCCCACGCTTCATTCGGGGAGTCACATAACTTTTCTGCATTGCGTTTAGTGGATCATAGTGTTTTCCGGGTGGGGCCTGGGGAGGCGCCTTTTTCAAAAAGGCGGCCTCCCCAGCGTAACCTTATCGGCCCCCCAGCGTGCGGCGAAGGCGGGCGAGGGCCTCCTGGGTGTCCTCGTCGCTCTTTTCGAGCCGGGCGACCTTGTCGCAGGCGTGCATGACGGTGGTATGATCGCGTCCGCCGAAGACCTCGCCGATGCGGGTGGTGGACAGCTGGGTCATTTCGCGGATGAGGTACATGGCCAGCTGGCGGGTGCCCGCGATTTCGCGGTTGCGGCGCTGGGAGAGCAGGTCGTCCCGGGTCAGGCCGAATTCCCTGGCGCAGGCGTCCATGATGATCTCGGGGGTGAGCACCTTCTTTTCGCGGTCGGGCATGATGTTGGCCAGCGCCTCGCGCGCCACGTCCAGGGTGATTTTGCCGCCGTTCAGGGCCGCCATGGCGTTGACGCGGGTGAGCGAGCCCTCCAGCTCGCGGATGTTGGACTCGGTCTGCTCGGCGATGAAGTGCAGCACGTCGTCGTCGACCAGTATGTG
>CAKUFB010000325.1 GCA_934647145.1 uncultured Clostridia bacterium | reverse complement strand
TCGACCACAAAGGCCGGGTCGGGCGCCTGCGTCGCGACGGGGATAGGCGCGCCGCCGCTGCGATAGAAGCCCATGCCGCCCTCAAGCGGCCTGTCGTACTCGCCCGTTTCCTCGCCCGGCTCAAGGCCCAGCGCCCGCGCCGATTCGGTCAGCACGATGCGCCCGCTCGCCAGCCCCGGAGCCTCGCGCACCCGGATACCGGTCAGCTCGCTGACGTTTTCCGCGCTCGCGGTCGGTTCATCGGGCGACAGGAAGCCCTGCGCATACGTGAACACCTGCATCCTGGCCCGACTGCGCAGCCCGATGACCGCCTGCCGCTCCCGGGCGGAAAGCAGGTAGGCGTTCAGGAACAGTTGCATCGGGTGGGTCAGCCGGCCTGAAAGCGCGTCGTGCAGCTCATAGTGGTCGATGGGCGCGCCCAGGTAGGGCAGCTCGAAGACGCGGCTTTTCTCGATGGCGCAGGCGGTCAGGCTGCTGTGCGTGTTGGGCAGGGCGAACAGGCTGTTTTGCTCCACGAAGGCGGCGATCTGCGCCGCGCTGCCCAGCGGCCTTTCGGCCGACTCCCGCCCCACGCGCTGTATCTGCCGCCACAGGGGCAGAAGGCCGGCTTCCTCATACTCGGCGCGCCCGGAGGGCCAGTCGATCCGCCAGCCGTTGACCCCCTCGGTCAGCGTGTAGGCGAACTCGCGCTTGAGCACCTCCGCGTCCAGCGCCGGGTCGGAAATCACCATGCCCTGACGGCGGAGCTGGGTCTCGCGCGAGGAGGTGATCGTGGTGTCCACCTCGTGGAAGAACAGCTTGCCGTGCGTCTGCAGCGAGCGGGTGAGGAAGCGGTTCGTGACCGCCATGCCCGGGTTCTTGTTGTCGTAGGTGAACGGGCTGGCCCAGAAGTCGATGAACGGGCTGTCCATCATTCGCCTGAAGAAGCTCTGCCCGCCCCACAGGGTGTTGTTGTGGATCAGGTAGCCCCAGAAGCTGCCCACGACCTGCCTGCCGCAGACCTCCTTGATCGCGCGCCCGAAGCACTCCAGCGTCTCCTCCCACACGCGGCTGCGGATCTCGGCATAGTCGATCACCCGCTGCGAGCGCGCGGGATCCCAGAACAGGCCGCGGCTCCCTCTCTCCCGCTCCCCGCGCCCGGGCAGGCGGGCGGTCTCAAAAGCGACCCGCTCGTCGCGCCAGGCCGCGCGCAGCAGCGAGAGCCGCCCCGCGTACTTCTCGGCCAGGTAGTTTCGGAAGGCCAGCTTCATCGCCGGGCTGTAGTCGTCCAGCTTCTTTTCGTGGTCGTAATCGTAAAAATAGCAGCCCTCGTGGTGCAGCGGGAAAAAAAACCAGCCGGCGATCGCGCGCGAGAGCAGCTTGTCCCGCATGGCGCGCTCGGCCAGGCGGCGCAGAAAGCCGCAGACCTCGTGCCGCCAGGCCAGCGAGGCGTGCGTATGGCGCGGGGCGTTCGGGTCGGCGATTCGGCCGCTCAGGCTGCTCAGGTAGCCGCCGGTCGTGCCGTCGTCAAATGCCTGTACGCCGTCCGGGTACTTGCGGTGGAAGTCCTCATACGGCCCGATGATCAGCCAGGGCATGGCGTACGCCCCCGGCGCGCATCTGTCCAGCAGCTCGACCGAGCGGCGCAGCTTGCTGAAGACCTCGTCCTCGCACTCGGGGTCGTTGAGCTCCAGGCGGATGAAGTACAGCCTTACGCCCGCGGAGTACATCGCCCGCAGCTGCTTTTCGGAGTCCATCTCGGGCGGGCAGGGGATGTTGTTGGTCAGCTCCGGGTCGGAGGGCATGAACTGATAGGCCATCGGCGGAACCTGCCGGCCATCTATGAAAAGGCGCGTCGTGCCCAGATACGTCCTCACTTCGCTGGTTCGCATGGCGTTACCTCTCCTTCTTCAGCAGCAGCCGCTCGCCCAGGCGGTAGACCGGCTTCTCCACCGCGTAGGTCAGCAGGGTCGCCAGCGCGATCGAGCCGAGAAAGCACAGCCAGGTGTACTGCGTCATCCAGGGCTGCTCGCCCGCCATCTGGGGTATGGTTTCGGAGACGTAGGGCGGGATGCGCCAGTCCTTGAGCCGCAGCGACAGGTACTGGTGCCACATGTAGGCGTTGAACGAAATCGCCGAGAAGAAGCTCATCACGCGGTTGGACAGCAGCCTGCGCAGCCAATAGCTCGCGTGGCCGCCCGCAATCAGGAACAGCGCGCCGCACACGCTCAGCCGCCAGCGCCAGTACACCTGGCCGGGCTGGATGCCGATCTGGCCGGCGGTCTGGTTCTGCAGCCGCATGATGGCGAAGATCAGATAGCCGCACAAGAGCGCCACCGCCGTGAAGAACAGGCCGCTGAAGCGGTCGGTTTTGCCCTTCAGGCGCCTGCACAGGCTCACGTACACCAGCGAGGCCATCATGCCGTTGGCGTACACGTCCAGCATGGCGGGCAGGCGGTTAAAGTACATGCTGAAGTTGTCCCGCGTGGGCAGGTACCAAATCCGGTAGACCAGCGCCAGCGCCGTCATGACCGTCCAGGTCAGCGCGGGCCTTTTCTCGAACGCGCGCCCGAGCAGCGGCAGCAGCAGGTAAAACTGCACCTCGACCGCCAGCGTCCACAGCGAGCCGTTCAGGTGCGTGCCCAGGTATCCCTCGTAAAACAGGTTGTGGGTGAAGGTCAAATGGCTGAGCAGGTCGATCCACAGGTGCCGCATATTGCCGCCGTACTCGCCCCGGGGCAGCGCGAACCCGAACAGCACCACGAACACGCACAGGTAGTAGCAGGGCAGGATGCGCAGCGCCCGCTTGATATAGTACCTTCGCGGCGATTCGAGCGGCGTGCCCAGCACCCGGTGCCTGGCGAACGGCAAAAACAGCAGAAAGCCGCTCAAAAGCAGCATCAGGTCGACCGCCATATAGCCGGTGCGCACCTGCGGCTCGATGCTGACCGTCAGGCTTCCCAGTCTCCATGTGGGCGACAGCCAGCTCTGCTGCCAGATGTGAAACCACATCACCAGCAGCACGCAGATCACCCGGAATCCGTCGGCTGAATCCACGTGGTACGCGTCCGCCTCCGGACAGCCCGTCCAGTGAAGAAGGCGCTTCCTGACCGCTTCCATCATGTCCACTCTCCTCCGTCAGCTCCGCGCGCGCCAGGAAA
Organism: uncultured Clostridia bacterium; assembly: GCA_934647145.1. Taxonomy (GTDB): domain Bacteria; phylum Bacillota; class Clostridia; order Christensenellales; family Aristaeellaceae; genus CAKUFI01. The sequence goes on along the minus strand of CAKUFB010000325.1, from coordinate 65 downwards.
GCGCCATGCGGATGTCGTTGAGCAGCGCTCCGTCCGCGCCCAGTGAGGCGATTCTGTCCAGCGAG
>CAKUFB010000324.1 GCA_934647145.1 uncultured Clostridia bacterium | reverse complement strand
CTTCTCCAGCTCGCCGCGCTCGGCCAGCGCCTCGTAGGCCTTCACCAGCGCCTGCAGTATCATCCGATCACCTCGCAGTTCCTCAGGTCAATCAGCCCATGCTCCATCCTCACGCGCGTAAACCGCGGCGTGATGTTCTCCGGGTCGGAATAGTCCATGTCGTAGAGCATGTAGCCCAGATCGCGCGTCTCGTCGATCGCGGGGATGTCCTCCTGCGCGCCCTCCCACAGGCCGAAATGCGCCGTACACTCCCTGCAGCCCAGATAGGGCGTGGAATAGCAGGCTCCCTTTTTCAGCCGGCGCTTCACGATGTCCTGAAACTTGCCCGGATTGTCGGACGGACTGGCCTTGTCCGTCATCTCGAAGTGCGCCTCGATCACGTACCGCACGTCCCGCAGCATCATCGACGCGCGCTGCTGAATGTCCTGCGCGGTCACGATGCGGCCGGGTCTGCCTCCGTTCGCCTCCGTCATGACGCTCGACGCGAGGATCTTTGAGCTGACCTCGTTGCGCCGGACGTTGATAAACTGAATCGGCGCACACACCCAGATTTTGTCAATCTTCCAGCGCAGGCCGGGATGATAGTAAACGCTCTCGATCATTCCCCGCGCCGCGCTCGCCGTGGGTACGTCAAAGCTCACGCGCTCAGTCTTCATTTCTGGGCGCGTAAATAATGCGGTGGGCCCCCAGAATTCCGCCAGTATCGACATGTGCCGTCACCTCCTTCTGTATTTTAAAGTCGAAATCATGGACAGGGCGAAGAGTTTTTCAGATCTTATTTTTCAATAAAATAACTGCTCGCATTTCCTCGCCCTGCCCGATTTCTGACCGGTCCACTTCTGGTGCATCACTATTATAGCATAGACGCATGCCAATTTCAAGCACTATTTTTCGGAATTTATAGGTTTTTTCAAGCCTCACAAACTTTATTTACCCCTATTGACTCGTTACTTCGCGTTGATTAACATATCTCCGTCAGAGTAATCTGTGGGTTGAAATGGAATCTATAGTTTTTGCGAGAAGCCGCCGGGGGTTCGCGTATGCGCGCGTTCCCCCGGCCTTCTTTTTACGCGTCAGGCGAACAGACCTGAGCCGCCTTCGCAGCGCACGTCCAGGCCGCATTCGGGACTGTAGCCGTCCGGATTGAGCAGGACGCCGAAGCCGTCCGACGCGTGATCCTCGACCGCGCCGGAATCGACCAGCGACTGATACTCGTAGGCGGGCAGGCTCACGGCACTCTTGCCCAGGCGGCGCAGCAGCGCCCTGGAAAACTCGCCCAGCCGCAGCGCGCGCAGGTCGTCGGCGTTGTCCGCGGTGGGGATGTAGACCGTGCGGGCGCCCTTATCGTCGATCAGGTGAAAGGCCTCGGCCACCTGCCGGAAGTACAGCTGACCCTCCAGCTCCATGACGCCGGGCTCATCCAGCGCCTTGTCGCCCGCCGCCCAGATCAGCATTTTGAAATAGGCCGCGACGGCCTCGCGGGTGTTGATCTCCCGATACCGGTCAAGCACCCACTGTGCCGGGGCGATGCGCAGGCGCAGACCGGCGCTGACCCGCCCCTCGCCGGTGAAAATGTGCGCCACGCTGTCCTGCGCGGGGCGAAGTCCCTCGCGGTTGCAGCGCCCCGCCGCCTGCAGGATGCTGTCCAGCCCGGCCATCTCGCGCCAGACGGTTGGAAAGTCCACATCCACGCCCGCCTCGACCAGGCTGGTGGAGGCCACCACGCAGCGCTCCTTCGCGCTCAGCCGGGCGCGAATCTCGTCCAGCGCGCGGGCGCGGTGCCCGGCGGTCATCAGCGTGGACAGGTGATAGCGCCCCTCCTTCGGCAGCAGGCCGAACACCTCGCGCGCCCGCTTGCGGGAGTTGACGATGCACAGCGCCTGATGCTCCTCGGCCAGGCGCGAGGCGAGCTGCTCGTCCGAAAGCGCGCCCTCCCGCTCAAAGCGCACCCGCCGGAAGAAGTCGAACAGCCCGTCCGGGTCGGGCGCCAGCTCGCGAATCGGCAGCTCGGGCGCGAACTGGGCGAACAGCCTGCCCAGCGCGGGCTGCGTGGCCGTACACAGCACCGCCGTCGCGCCGCAGCGCCGCACCAGCTGCGAAATCGCCCAGACGCACGGCCTGAGCAGGTTCACCGGCAGGGTCTGCGCCTCGTCGAATATCAGGACGCTGCGCGCAATATTGTGCAGCTTGCGGCAGCGCGAGGTTTTGGCGGCGAACATCGACTCGAAGAACTGCACCGCCGTGGTCACGACGACCGGCGCGTCCCAGTTCTCGCAGGCCAGCCGCCTGCGCTCCGCCGCCGGGCTGTCCGCGTCCGACGGATCGTCGCCCAGGTCGGCCTGCGCGTAGTGCGCCAGCACGTTTTCCTCGCCCAGTACCTTCGCGAACTTCTCCGCCGTCTGCTCGATGATGCTGGTGTAGGGAATGACGTAGATCACCCGCTCCAGTCCCCTCGCCCGGGCGTGGCTCAGCGCAAAGGCCAGCGAGGCCATGGTCTTACCGCCGCCGGTCGGCACGGTCAGCGTATACAGCCCCTGTGGCCGCTCCCCGCCCCTCAGGCACTCGAGAAGCACCTGATTCCTGCGCCCGCACAGCTCGTCGCGCGGCCTTTCCAGCCAGGGCGCGACCTCGGCCTGCAGCTTCCCCAGCAGCGCGTCCAGGCTTTCTCCGCCCCCGCGCATTTGTTCGCCCCGAAGCGCCCGCTCCGTGTCCAGGAAGTCCGCGTCCACCAGGCAGGAAAACAGCATCCGCGTGAACATCGCCAGCTCCGACTGATTGCGGGGATCCGGCGCGTTTCGCTGATCGGCCCAGGCGGGCAGGTCGGTCTGCGCCGGAATCGTAATCTCCGTGCGCCAGGCCGAGGGATCGTCGTCGCCCTCCAGCTTCTTTTTCCTGCGGGCAGACAGCGTACCCTCATTGTCGCCGATGTCCGGCAGGCCGCCGTGGTGCCCGGCGATCGCGAATGCCGCCGGAATGTCTCCGATGTCAAGAGCCACCTTCGCGCCCGCCGTGGAGTGATCCGCACGGGGCGCGCGCTCCGGGTCGCGCTGCCGCCGCTGGGCGTTTCGGCTGTACTTGCCGACGTCGTGAAGAAGGCCTGTCCGCCAGCCCTCCTTTGGCGCGCCGATCGCCCCCGCGAATTGCTCCGCCAGGCGCGCCACGCCCTCCAGGTGCTCCTTCAGCGGCTGAAAGCTCCCGTCCTCGCG
>CAKUFB010000323.1 GCA_934647145.1 uncultured Clostridia bacterium | reverse complement strand
CAGCACTGCCGACCCGCAGTTCTTGTGGAGCAGTTCCCTCGAGCTTTTCGATCACGAAGAATCTGGAGGCTCTAATTTATGGCCGACAGATTCGTGTTCTATCCGGCGGTAGCCAGTGGAACCGGGCACTGCCCGGAAAGAAAGGAGTTTTTTACGTGCAGGATCAGTCCAACGAGCGCTTTGAGCGCATGACGACCAGACCGGTGGGGCGGCTGATACTTCGCCTGGCCGTGCCCACGATCATCAGCATGCTGGTGACCTCGGTCTACAACATGGCGGACACCTACTTCGTCAGTCAGCTGGGCACCAGCGCGACCGGCGCGGTGGGCGTGGTGTTCCCGCTGATGGCGATGATACAGGCCATCGGCTTCACGCTGGGCATGGGCGCGGGCAACAACATTTCCCGCCGCCTGGGCGCGAGGGACGCCGAGGGCGCGTCCCGGCTGGGTTCGACGGCGTTCTTCGGCGCGCTGGCGTTCGGCGTGGCGCTGGCGGTGTTCGGCCTGGTCTTCAGGCGGCCGCTGGTGGACATGCTGGGCGCGACCGAGACCATTGCGCCCTATGCCGAGGATTACGCCTCCTATATCCTGATCGGCGCGCCCTACATGGCCGCCTCGTATGTGCTCAACAACATCCTGCGCGGGCAGGGCTGCGCGTTTTACGCCATGTTCGGCCTGACGGTGGGCGGCGTGCTCAACATCGCGCTGGATCCGCTGTTCATCTTTGCGCTGGGCATGGGCACGGGCGGCGCGGCGCTGGCTACCATCCTGAGCCAGCTGGTCGGCTTCGTGATTCTCCTGTTCATGGTGCAGCGGCACGGCGAGGTGCGCATCCGCTTTTCCTTCATCGAGCGCAGCTGGCCTGTCTGGCGGGACATCCTGTATACCGGCATGCCCTCCTTCTGGCGGCAGGGACTGGCCTCGATCGCCTCGGTGCTGCTCAACGTGTGCGCCGCCCGCGCCACGGCCGACCTGGCGCAGGCCGACGCGACCATTGCGGCGATGTCGATCGTCTCGCGCATCTGCTGGTTCGCCATGGCGGCGCTGATTGGCTTTGGGCAGGGCTTTCAGCCGGTGTGCGGCTTCAACTACGGCGCGAAGCGCTATGACCGCGTGCGGCAGGCCTTCTGGTTCTGCGTCAAGGTGGCCTTTATCGCCCTGGCGATCATCGCCGCGGGACTGTGCGTGGCCGCCGAGCCGCTGCTCAGGCTGTTCCGCGCGGACGATCCTCAGGTCATTGAGATCGGCGCGCTGGCGCTCCGCCTGCAGGCGGGCGTGCTGCCCCTTCAGGCCTGGGTCACGATGTGCAATATGACCTATCAGACCATCGGCGACGGCCTGCGCGCGTCGGTGCTGGCGCTGGCAAGGCAGGGACTGTGCTTCATCCCGCTGATTCTGATCCTGACCGCCTGCTTCGGCGTGCTGGGCGTGCAGCTGGCGCAGCCCGCGGCAGACGTAATGACCTTTATGATCGGCGTGCCGCTGGGCCTTCACCTGGTGCGCGACCTGAACCGTAAATACGAAAATGAATTGCGCTCCGCAGAATGATGCAGACTGACGCGAAAAAGAATCAAATGATGCAGTAAACCGCTTCCGAAATGAAGCGCATCCACAAATACATGCATATTTTACGTCCGCGTGAACCGAAGTGCGTTGACAATCGGCTCATGCGGACGTAGAATATTTTCAGACTCTTTCATTCAATAGGAAAGCAGGTGTTTTATCATGTCTTATGTAAGCGAGGTACTCGAGCAGCTGGTTGCGAGGAACCCGGGCGAGCTGCTGTTCCATCAGGCGGCGGCCGAGGTGCTGACCACGATCGAGCCGGTCGTCAATTCCAACCCGGCGTATGAGAAAAACGGCGTGCTGGAGCGCCTGACCGAGCCCGACCGCGTGATCATGTTCCGCGTGCCGTGGGTGGACGATCAGGGCAGGGTGCGCGTGAACAAGGGCTACCGCGTGCAGTTCAACGACGCGATCGGCCCGTACAAGGGCGGTCTGCGCCTGCACCCGTCGGTCAACCTGGGCGTGGTGAAGTTCCTGGGCTTTGAGCAGGTGTTCAAGAACAGCCTGACCAGCCTGCCCATCGGCGGCGGCAAGGGCGGCTCCGACTTCGACCCCAAGGGCAAGAGCGACCGCGAGGTCATGGCCTTCTGCCAGAGCTTCATGACCGAGCTGTACAAGTACATCGGCAAGGACGTGGACGTGCCCGCCGGCGATATCGGCGTGGGCGCGCGCGAAATTGGCTTTCTGTACGGCCAGTACAAGCGCATTACCGGCCTGTATGAGGGCGTGCTGACCGGCAAGGGCCTGACCTACGGCGGCTCTCTGGTGCGCACCCAGGCGACCGGCTACGGCCTGGTGTACCTGATGCAGGAGATGCTGGCCACCCGCGGCGAGTCCTTTGAAGACAAGTGCGTCGTGGTGTCCGGCGCGGGCAACGTGGCCATCTACGCGGCCGAGAAGGCGACGAGCCTGGGCGCGAAGGTGGTCGCGATGTGCGACAGCAACGGCTGGATTTACGATCCCGAGGGCGTCGACCTGGCCGCGGTCAAGCAGATCAAGGAGGTCGAACGCAAGCGCATCAGCGAGTACAAGAACTATCGCCCGAACAGCGAGTACCACACCGACGGCGTGATCTGGGACGTACCCTGCGACGTGGCGCTGCCCTGCGCCACGCAGAACGAACTGAACGGCGAACAGGCCGCCACGCTGGTCAAGAACGGCGTTCTCGCGGTGGGCGAGGGCGCGAACATGCCCTCCACCCCCGAGGCCATCGAGATTTTCCAGAAGAACGGCGTGCTCTTCGCCCCGGCCAAGGCGGCGAACGCGGGCGGCGTGGCCACCTCCGCGCTGGAGATGAGCCAGAACAGCCTGCGCCTGAGCTGGAGCTTCGAGGAGGTCGACCAGCGCCTGCACGGCATTATGGTCAACATCTTCCGCCAGATGTCCTCCGCGGCCGAGCAGTATGGCGTGCCGGGCGACTATGTGGCGGGCGCGAACATCGCCGGCTTCAAGAAGGTTGCCGACGCCATGCTCGCTCAGGGCATCGTGTAACCGGGCAGTGCCCGGTGCCACTGGCTGCCGCGGGTTCTATCGACGACCCTGAGGGCCATAAATTGAAGCCCTCAGGGTCTATGAATCGGCGAAATTCTTCGCCGATTCAGCTTGTCAAAAAAGGTTTTGACAAGCTGGTGGACGGGGAAGCAAGCTCCCCCGCCA
>CAKUFB010000322.1 GCA_934647145.1 uncultured Clostridia bacterium | reverse complement strand
AAAAAAGTTTTGACAAGCTGGTGGACGGGGAAGCACGCTCCCCCGCCACTGCCACCCTCACCAGTCTCCGCTAAAAATCGAAGATTTTTCGGGCGCGGAGCCTGCAGGGAAACGATTTTTGCTCTGGAAAATGAGATTTTCCGGCGCAAAAATCGTCCCGTGCCCACCGTACACGCCGCTGGGCGCGATTGAAAGTTCGAGAGGGCTGCGGCCCTCTCGAGCTCTCCAGGTTTTTTCGACAGCCTGCCGGATCCTGAAGGGATCCGTTTTTTATTGTAAGGCGTTCTTCGGCGGTTTATAAAGTAAATCAGGAAGCGCCTTCGGACGAAGAAATCCTCGTCCGAAGGCGCTTTGCGTATGCCTCAGGTCTTCATTTCCCGCTCCAGCGCGTCCACATCGCCCGACTGGATGGCGGTGAGGCATCGGGCAATTTGCTCGCGCGGCCAGTCCCACCACCGGAGCCTCTGCAGCCGCTTCACGGTTTCCTCGGGGAAGCGGGCGCGGATGGGCCTTGCGGGCACGCCGCCCACGATCGTGTAGGGCGGAACGTCCCTGGTCACCACCGCGCGCGCGCCGATGATCGCGCCGTCGCCGATGGTCACGCCGGCCAGTATGACCGCCTCGAAGCCCACCCATACGTCGTTTCCGAGCACGATGTCGCCCTTGTTGTCCCACGCGGCGGCGACGTTCGCGCCTTCCAGCCCCCATTCCTCGTAGAAGATCGGGAAGGGGTAGGTGGACAGCGAGTGAAGCGCGTGGTTGGCGCTGTTGAACAGGAACTTCGCCCCGCAGGCGATCGAGCAGAATTTGCCGATGATCAGCCGGTCGCGGTTGACGGGGTAGTGGTAGAGCACGTTGTTTTTCTCAAAGTCGCGCGGGTCGCGCACGAAGTCGTTGTACATCGTGTAGTCGCCGACCTGGATGCTCGGGTCGCGTACCACGCTCCTGAGATAGACGGTCTGCGCGTCGCCCGTGCGGGGATAGATTTTGCTTTCCGGAATCGCCATGAATCATGTCCTCCTGTGATAAAAAATGGGGTCAGACGATTCCGGATGGGACAATGCAGCGCTTCACCTCAAAATCACCCTCTTTTTTGTTGGACTGTCAGGCTGTGAATTGATACCGCTTACAGCACCTGCAGGATCATGCACTTTAAGTACTGCGTTTCGGGCGAGGCGGGCAGGATGGGGTGATCGTGCCCCTGCGTGCGGTTCTCGACCAGGCGCAGCTTGGTTTTGGAGTCGCGCGCGGCCTGATTGATCATGTCCCTGAACTGCTCGGGGCTGACGTGCTGCGAGCAGGAGCAGGTGACCAGGAAGCCGCCCTTGCGAACCAGCTTCATGCCGCGCAGGTTGATTTCCTTGTAGCCGCGCAGGGCGCTCTCGACGGCGGCACGGGTCTTGGTGAAGGCGGGCGGGTCGAGGATGACCACGTCGAACTGCTCGCGCGCGTCGGTCAGCTCGCGCAGGTGGTCGAAGCAGTTGTGCGCCTCGAAGGTGACTACGTCCGACAGGCCGTTGTTCTCGGCGTTCAGGCGCGCGACCTCGAGCGCCTCCTCGGAGATGTCTACGCCCAGCACGCTCCTTGCGCCGTACTTGGCGGCGTGCAGCGAGAAGGAGCCGTTGTGGCAGAAGCAGTCCAGCACGCGCGCGCCTTTGCACAGGGGCGCGATGGCGGCGCGGTTCTCCTTCTGATCGAGGAAGAAGCCGGTCTTCTGGCCGTTTTTCACGTCCACGACAAAGCGCAGGCCGTTTTCAACCATGTCGATCGAGTCGGGCACCTCGCCGTAAAGCAGGCCGGTCGTCTGCTCCAGGCCCTCCAGGCGGCGAACCGGCACGTCGCTGCGCTCCCAGACGCCTTTGGGATGCACGATCTCGGCCAGGTCGCGCACAATCGACTGCTTCCACTTCTCAATGCCCAGGCACAGCGACTGCACGACCAGGTAGTCGCCGAACTTGTCCACGATCAGGCCGGGCAGAAAGTCGCTCTCGGAAAAGATCAGGCGGCAGCTGGCCGGGTCGCAGAACAGCTTGCGGTAGTCCCAGGCCTCCTGCACGCGGCGGCGGAAAAAGGCCTCGTCCACCGGCTCGTCGTGCGTGGTCAGCATGCGCAGGGAAATCTGGCTCTTGGGGTTGTAAAACGCCCGGCCCAGGTAGGTGTTGTGACTGGAAACGACGTCCACCACGTCGCCCGGCTCGAAGCTGCCCTCGATCCGCTCAATGTCGGAGGCGAATACCCACGGGTGTCCGGAACGAACGCGGCTCTCGCGCGTCTTGCGAAGTACGGCCTTGGCCATGAAAAATCATCCTTTCAAAATCCGCCTGGCGGCGGTTACACTCCATCCTCTATTATAGCAGAAAAATGAAACGTTCGCAGCGCGATTTCGATTAATATTCATTTGCATCCGCGCGGCGGCTGTGGTATGCTAACAGGCGAGGTGTTTTGCATGGAAGAAAAGAGAGAGGGCGTGCGGCTGAACCGATACCTGGCCGAAACAGGACTGTGCTCCCGGCGGGAGGCAGACCGGCTGATCGAGAGCGGGCGGGTGCAGGTGGACGGCCGCGCGGGCGTGCTGGGCGACCGGGTGGTGCCGGGCATGCGGGTGCTGGTGAACGGGCGGGACGTGTCGCCTGTCGAAAAAAAGGTCTACATTGCGCTCAACAAGCCGGTGGGCGTGGTGTGCACCGCCGACCCGCGCGAGCCCATGAACGTCATCGACTATATCGGCCACAGGGAGCGCATCTTCCCGATCGGCCGGCTGGATAAGGATTCGCAGGGGCTGCTGCTGCTGACCAACGACGGCGAGATCGTCAACCACATACTGCGCGCGGCGGGCGGGCACGAGAAGGAATACGTCGTGTCGGTGGACAAGCCCATTACGCCCCAGTTCTGCGAGGCCATGCGGCGCGGCGTGCCCATACTGGACACGGTGACGCTGCCCTGCAGGCTGAAGCAGGAGGGGTCGTGCCGGTTCCGCCTGGTACTGGTGCAGGGCCTGAACCGGCAGATTCGCCGCATGTGCGAGGCGCTGGGGTATCGGGTCATGTCGCTGACCCGCGTGCGCATCATGAACGTCACGCTGGGCAGTCTGAAGCCCGGCCACTGGCGCGACCTGACGGAGCAGGAGCTGGCGGGGCTGAAGAAAATGCTGTAGGCGAGGCTCGGCGCGGCGGCGCTGCCGCCGCGCGTCGGGGGGGAGAGGGCGGTCATTGAACGCCCCC
>CAKUFB010000321.1 GCA_934647145.1 uncultured Clostridia bacterium | reverse complement strand
GTCCGGCGGCAGCAAATGGAGCCGGGCACTGCCCGGTCGAGAGGGTTGCGACCCTCTCGAGCTCTCCGGGGTTTTTTTGACAAGCTGACAGGAGTATGTCAATGACATGCTCCTGTTTCATCTTGTCAAAACCTGGTTTGACAAGCAGGCGGACGGAAAAGCAAGCTCCCCACCCGATGTCGCGTCTCAAATCTGCGATTTACACCGTCGACAGTTACGCAAAAGGCGAAACCTGAAAACCCTTCGAGCTTTCAACCTTCCCGCCACCCTCTCCGGTTTTGGCTGAAATCTAAAACATTTCCGGGCGTAGGCCCTGGCCGCTTCAGTTGAAGGCGGCCAATGGTGGCATTAGAATTGACGGGGCAGGCGGAATCGGGTACTGCCCGCGGAGAATTTGGGAGCCAGAAATTCAAGTTCCCGAATTTGCGGTTCTTTGTCAATCGTAGGGGTGTAAAGAAGCGCACTGAAGGCTGCGAGCCCTGAAGTAACGGAAGCTCTCCCGATAAGAATGTTGAGCAATAAAAACCCCGCTTTGAGCGGGGATGATGAAAGATGGATTGATGCGTCCTTAGAGGATATGCGGAACTGCTACGGCTGCGCCGCCATTCAACGCTGAGATGTGCGAACAGACGCCGGCGCCTGTAATGTTCGCGGCGAGCTCCAGATTGATCCAGGGTTCGCGTTCCTCGAGGATGCTGCAGATAAACTCGTGAACCAGATGCGGATGCGAGCCATGATGCGGGCCGCCGGACGCGTGTCTGAGCGACTCTTCGGGATTCTCAGGATCGAACTTCCAGCCGACGGTGTAGCGCTGAATCGATTTCGGCAGCGCTTCACAGGGATTGGGAAGATCGTCCAGTATTCGTGTATACGCTTTCAGCCCAGCGCCGTCGAACAGAGGTTCGTTTTCGAACACCGACAGATAGGGCGCGTCCTGATCCTCATAGCCCCATTCAAAGTGCGCCTTGCTTCCATAGACGAACATGCCCTCCTGGTAGGGCCGTGCGCATTCGAAGAGGCTGCGGGTTGCCTCTCCCTTCAGGCCATTTTCGAACTCCAGCAGCGAAGATTCCACGGGGAAGGGATTGCCATACTGTGCCTGGAGCGATTGATCCATCGACCCTGAGCCGAAGCAGTTTACCCGGCAGATTCGTGAACCGGACAGAACAACCAATGGCGCAATGGCGTGCGTTCCGTACCACATGGGAGGCAGGCCCCGCCAATAGGAGGGCGCATTTCGCATGTCCTGGTAGTGGCTGCCGCGCAGGAACTGAAGCCGCCCCATTTCGCCCCTTCTGACCATCTCGCGCACGTACATGAACTGATAGGTGTACAGCGTCGTCTCCATCATCATGTAGTTCTTGCCGGAGCGGCGCTTCGCCTCGGCAATTTCGTACATTTCTTCTATCGAGGTCGCCATCGGCACGGCGCAGGCGCAGTGCTTTCCCGCATTCAATACGTCGATGGTCTGCTTTGCGTGAAAAGGTATCGGCGTGACGAGATGTACCGCATCACATTCGGGGTCGGAGAGAATTTCCTCGAAGCTGTTGTAGTATCCGTCTGCATCGCCGCGCCGGACGAATTCTTCGCAGAGCGTTTTTTCCAGATCATACACCTTAACCTGAGCGACGGACGGGTGGTTATGATAGATGGTTACGAAGCTGCCGCCGAAGTGCAGGCCGACTACGGCAATTCGGAGTTTCCTTTGGTTCATATGCGATTTCCTCCCAAGTTTTTTGCCGCTTCTATTGTATCTGCGCTGCAAATCGTGTACAATGTAGAATAAGGCAAGAGACATGTGTGATTATGTAATTCAAGGAGAAAACCATGCGGTATTGCGCGCTTTCAACGAGGGAGAAACGGTATCCGGAGATATGCAGCAACAATCGGCATGAGAACGCGGCGCATCCGGACAGGGTGCTGGACGTTCATGACCTGATCTATCTGATCGACGGGGAATGGGAGATTGCTCAGGACGATGAAGTTTATCACATAGCGGGCGGAGACCTGCTTTTTCTCAGCGGCGGGCATCGCCACTATGGCGTGAGCAGATGCAGGGGACTCATCCATACGATGTACGTCCACTTTCCCCGCATGGCTGCGGACGTCTGCACGGATCACTACGCGCTTGAGAAGGAGCGCTTCGTCTTTCCGGCGAAGCTGCATATCCCTGCAAACAGTGCGATCCCCTCTCTTTTTGAGCGCCTGATTGAAGCCTACTGGACAAACGCCGCCTATTCCTCGGAGCTGGCCTCTGCGTACCTGTCGCTCATGCTCACTGAAATGTCCATACTGGCCGGCCGGAACGAGGCGGTGTCCATGAAAGCAGACGCGGCGGACGTCGTGAATCGCCTGATCAAGGACATGGACTCCTATCCATCCCAGTTTCTCTCCATCAACGCCATGTGTGAGCGCGCGAACGTCAGCCGCAAGACGCTCTATAATTACTTCATGCAGGTGACCGCCTGCTCGCCCTATGATTATCAGATACAGAGCAAGCTGGAAAAGGCGCGCGAGCTCATCCGGAGCGATCCCGGGGTGACTCTCCGCTGGCTCGCGTCGCATTTCGGCTTTTGCGACGAGTACCACTTTTCCAGGCTATACAAGGCGAAATACGGCCACTCGCCGAAGCAGAAGAAGTAACGCGAAAATGATCCGCTAAAAGGAGGCGTGCAGGTCATGGAGGAGAAAATTTCTGAGGTTCTGGCGCGGCATGGAGTGAGGCTGGTGCAGCTTGAAATCAGCGAGCTGTTTGGCAATATCCTGCTCATTGTCGCTGCCCCGCGCATCCAGCTGCGCTTTGTACGCGACAGGGGGTGCAATTCATGCGAGGTCTGCAGAAAAGGAGACGGCCTGCACTGGGAAGACGATCTGCTTTCATCATCGCCTCGATTGAGCAGTCTCCCCGATTTTTGCGATTTTGTCGATCGTGTATTAACCGCCAAAGATCTGTGAGAACAGCGCCTCTTCATGGCTGCTTGAAAGCTGTGTCAGGTTCTTGCTGCCCAAGGGCGCCATTTCGCGTTCAGGGTAGGTGCGCGTCGAATAAAACGCGGCCCCGCTCTGGCTGAAATCCGGAGCAGGGCCGCGCGTTCTTTTTTTCAGGCTACACGCCCGAGTAGGCGGAGAAGCCGCCGTCGATCGGGATGACCACGCCGGTGACGAAGCTGGCGGCCTGGTCGCACAGCAGGAACAGCAGCGTGCCGATCAGCTCGTCGGCCTCGCCGAAGCGGCCCATCGG
>CAKUFB010000320.1 GCA_934647145.1 uncultured Clostridia bacterium | reverse complement strand
GTCTTGCCGTGGTCAACGTGACCGATGGTACCCACGTTTACGTGGGGCTTCTTACGCTCAAACTTTGCCTTTGCCATGGGTATGTTCCTCCTTGATTTGTGTTGTGAAAAGCCGGACGTGCGTTACCGTGTGGAGCGGGTGATGGGAATCGAACCCACGTGATCAGCTTGGGAAGCTGGGGCTCTGCCATTGAGCTACACCCGCATGCCCGCCCGCCTGTGCACAGATTCTATTTTATATGAATCCGTGGCGTTTGTCAACACCTTTATTGTGTCCGCAGGCAAAAACAAATGCAAGTTTTGCAGTTGATTTTTGGGGTAAATTGTGTTAATATATAAGTGCGTCCCTTTCCGGTTGATTTCTTACCTAAATTTCCTCATAATTGACTGGACTGGACGCGTAGATAACCATATAATATGGTTGTATCGCTGCGTATACAATAAGGGGGTTGAGCCTGTTGAGAAAAAAGCAAAGCATCGCCATGCTGCTGGCCGGCGGCCAGGGCAGCCGTCTGGGCATACTGACCAAGGTCATGGCCAAGCCGGCCATACCGTTCGGCGGCAAGTACCGCATCATCGATTTTCCTCTTTCCAACTGTTCCAATTCCGGCATCGACACAGTCGGCGTGCTGACACAGTATCAGCCGCTGGAGCTCAACAGCTATATCGGCTCCGGCCAGCCGTGGGATCTGGACCTGAACGACGGCGGCGTGTTCGTACTTCCTCCCTATTCTCGCGGCAAGTCGGGCGAGTGGTACCGCGGCACGGCCAACGCCATCTACCAGAACATCCCGTTCATCGAGCAGTTCAATCCGGAGTACGTGCTGATCCTCTCGGGCGATCACATCTATAAGATGGACTACAACGAGATGATCAAGTTCCACAGGAAAAACCGCGCCGACGCGACCATCGCGGTTCTGCAGGTTCCGTGGGAGGAGGCCAGCCGCTTCGGCATCATGAACACCGACGGGGAAAATGTCATCACCGACTTTGAGGAAAAGCCGGCCAAGCCCCGGAGCAACAAGGCTTCGATGGGCGTGTACGTGTTCTCCTGGCCCATCCTCAAGCAGTATCTGATCAACGACGAGGCCGATCCCAATTCCAAAAACGACTTCGGCAAGAACATCATTCCCAAGATGCTCTCCGACGGCTGCCGCATGCTGGCCTACGCCTTCGAGGGCTACTGGAAGGACGTGGGCACGATCGAGAGCCTGTGGGAGGCCAACATGGACCTGCTCAGGCAGCCCGCCGCCTTCGACCTGTACGACAACCGCTGGCGCATCTACGCCCGCAACCCGATCATGCCGCCCCACTATATCGCCCCCGGCGCGGTGGTGGACGACTGCATGATTACCGAGGGCTGCGAGGTGCGCGGCGAGGTGCGCCACAGCGTGCTCTTCGCGGGTGTGACCATCGAGGCGGGCGCGAAGGTCTGCGACTCGGTCGTCATGCCGGGCGTGGTGGTGCGCGCCGGCGCGGTGATTCACCGGGCCATCGTGGGCGAAAACAGCGACATCACCGGCGGCGCGAGGGTGGGCCGTCCCTATGCCGAGGGCGAGAATAACCTGATCGCGCTGGTGGGGCAGAACACCGTGCTGCCCGAAAACTTCGTGGTGAACCCCGGAGATCAGATCGACAGCGACGTGCTGGCGCTGGAAAGGAGTGCGGACGAATGAAAGACGTAATGGGCCTCATCTACACCTCTAAAAACGAGGTCACGCTGCGGGAGCTGACCGTTTCCCGCGCGGTCGCCGCGCTGCCCGTGGCCGGCCGGTACCGCGTGATCGACTTCATCCTCTCCAGCATGGTCAACTCGGGCATCCGCAACGTGGGCGTGATCATGCAGAAGAACTATCACTCGCTGATGGATCACCTGGGCAGCGGCAAGGAGTGGGACCTGCACACCCGCAACGACGGCCTGTTCATCCTGCCCCCCTTCCTGACCCGCGAGAACATCGGCACCTACAGCGGCATCATGGACGCCATCCGCTCCAACATGGGCTACCTTCGCCGCTCGCAGCAGGAATACGTCATCCTGGCCAACAGCCACACCGTGCTCAACTGCACCTTCGACGACCTGCTGGCCTTCCACGAGGATCACAAGGCGGACATCACGCTGGTCTACGCCAGAAAGCCGCTCTCCGCGCTCGATCAGACCGTCACGCTGACCCCCCGCCACGTCTTTTTGCAGGTGGACGGCGACGGCAAGGTGGCCGACCTTGAAATCGGCACCGAGCATCCGGGCAGCGAAAACTTCTATATGGACATCCTGCTCATCAGGCGTACCCTGCTCATGCAGCTCATCGAGCAGTGCTTCGCGCAGAGCTACACCAGCTTCAACCGCGACCTGCTCCAGCGCTACGTACACAACGGCATGCTGCGCATCTACGGCTACGAGTACACGGGCTACAACCGCCGCCTGGAGACCATCAACAGCTACTTCGGCGCCAACATGGACATGCTCGACCCGGAGGTCCGCCGCGAGATTTTCCACGTCAACCCGATCTACACCAAGGTTCGCGACGAGGTGCCCGCGCGCTATCTGCCGGGCGGCACGGCGATCAATTCGCTGGTCGCCGACGGCTGCGTGATCGAGGGCAGGGTGGAAAACAGCGTGCTCTTCCGCGGCGTACACGTGGGCAAGGACACCCGCATCAAGGACTCCATCGTCATGCAGGAGAGCTCCCTGGGCGCGCACTGCGAGGTGGAAAACTCCATCCTGGACAAAAAGGTCATCGTCCGGGACGAAAGCCGCCTGATCGCGCCCATCCACTACCCCATCGTCATCGGAAAAAACACGGTGATCTAAAAAAGGAACGTTCGCGAGGCCGGAAGACACTCGCCGCCCTCGCGGCAGGCAATCCGCGCGCCGTGATTCGGGGCGCAAAGTAAAATCAGTCAAGTCAGTCAATGGAGGAAGAATGCCTATGAAAATTCTGATGGCGGCGTCCGAATGCGTCCCCTTTGTTAAAACCGGCGGGCTGGCCGACGTGCTGGGCGCGCTGCCCAGGGCGCTCGCGGCGCAGGGGGAGGACGTGCGCGTCGTGCTGCCTCTCTATAAGGAAATTTCCGAGGAATACAAGCGGCAGATGACCCAGAAGTGCGTGTTTTACGTGGACCTGGGCTGGCGGCACCAGTACTGCGGCGTTAAGGAGCTGACGCTCTCGGGCGTGACCTACTACTTTATCGACAACGAGTACTACTTCAACCGCCCCTACGTCTACGGCCTGGGCGGCGACGAGGG
>CAKUFB010000319.1 GCA_934647145.1 uncultured Clostridia bacterium | reverse complement strand
ACTGGAGAGGGTGGCAGGAAGGCTGAAAACCCTTTGGGTTTTCAGGTTTCGCCTTTGGCGAAACTGCCGACGGCTCAAATCGAAGATTTGAGGCGCGGCACCTGGCCGGGGAGCTTGCTTCCCCGTCCACCAGCTTGTCAAAACCTATTTTTGACAAGCTGAATCCTCCGGACAGAATCCGGAGGATTTTGTGTGGAAGATGCGTTTTTACTTTTCGTCCGGAGCGATCAGGCTGCGGGTGAGGCCGTCCAGCCAGTCGCCCTCGTACAGCTCGATCATGCCCTTGTCGCAGGCCGCGGCCAGCTTGGGGTTGATCGGGATGCGCGCCACCTGGGGAATGTGATGCTGCGCAGCGATCTCGTCCACGTGGCTCTCGCCGAAGACGTTGATGTGCTTGCCGCAGTCGGGACACTCGACATAGCTCATGTTTTCGACCAGACCCAGGATCGGGATGTTCATCAGGCCGGCCATGCGCACCGCCTTCTCCACGATCATGCCCACCAGCTCCTGCGGCGAGGCCACGATGAGGACGCCGCTGAGCGGGAGCGACTGGAAGACGGTCAGCGGCACGTCGCCGGTTCCCGGAGGCATATCGACGAACATGAAGTCCACGTCGCCCCAGCACACGTCAGTCCAGAACTGCTTGACCGTGCCCGCGATGACCGGGCCGCGCCAGACCACCGGGTCGGTGTCGTTCTCAAGCAGCAGGTTGATGGACATGACCCGGATGCCGGTCTTCGTGTCCACGGGGAAAATGCCGTCGTCGTTGCCCATCGCCTTTTCCTTCAGGCCGAACATGCGCGGCACCGAGGGGCCGGTGATGTCGGCGTCCAGTATGGCGGTCTTATAGGCCGCGCGCTGCATGTTGACGGCCATCAGCGCGGTCACCAGCGACTTGCCGACGCCGCCCTTGCCGCTCACCACGCCGATGAGCTTTTTGACATGGCTGTGGGGATTGGCCGGCTCGATCAGGCTGGCCGGCTGCCCCTTGCTCGCGCACGCGGCCGAGCAGGTTTCACAGTTGTGGGTACATTCTTCGGACATGCTTAAATCCTCCTGATAGCTCTTCTTCCCGTAATCATATACCATTACCCGCGCTTTGTCAACCGCCTGCGCGTTTTCTTTGCTACCTTAAAAGCTGGCAGAACAGCAGCATCACCGCGAGAAAGCCGAAGTTGAACGCGGAGAAGCGCGCGATGTAATAGCCCGCGCGGCCGGGGTAGATGCGGGTGTACTCGCGGAAGGTGATGAGGCTGGCCAGCGAGGCGATCAGCGTGCCTGTGCCGCCGATGTTCACGCCCCAGAGCAGCTCGCGATAGTTGTCCGTGAACTGGGAAAGCAGGATGGCGGTGGGCACGTTGCTGATGACCTGACAGGAGGCCGCGCTCATCAGCAGCGCGCTCCTGTCAAGCGCCGCGCTGAAGAAGGAGCGTACCGCCGGGATGCGCGCCATGTTGCCCGCAAAGACAAAGAAGCACACGAAGGTGAACAGCAGCGCGTAGTCCACCTGCCTGAGCGCCCTTCTGTCCAGTATCAGCAGCGCCGCCGGAATCACGATCAGCCCGATCCAATAGGGTATCGCGCGGAACACGATCACGATCGACAGCGCGAAGAGCAGAAGGTAAATCGCCGTCCGCCCGCGCGGGGGCGCAGGGCTTTCGTCCCGCGCCAGGCTCAGCTTCTCGCCCCTGACGAACAGGCAGCAGACCGTGATCAGCGCCACCGCCAGCGCGAACGGCGGCCACATGATCGACACGAACTCGCCGTTCGGGATGCTGAAGCGGGTGTACAGGTACAGGTTCTGCGGGTTGCCGAAGGGCGTGAGCATGCCGCCCAGGTTGGCCGCGATGTTCTGCATGATGAACGTGAAGGCCAGGTACTTCATCTGCCCGGTCGCCGCCAGCACGTAATAGCCCAGCGGCAGGAAGGTCAGAAGCGCCATGTCGTTGGCGATCAGCATCGAGCCGATGAAGGTGATGTACACCAGCGCCAGGATGGCCATGCGCGCGTTGCCGGTCAGCTGCACGATCTTGCGCGCCAGAAAGGTGAAGAAACGCACGTTTTTCAGCGCGCACACCACCGCCAGCACGCAGAACAGGCAGGTCAGCGTCTTAAAGTCCAGGTAGCCCGCGTAGGCCGCGTCCGGCGGCACGATGCACATCGTCGTCAGCGCCGCCGCCATCGCAATCGCCAGCACCGTGTTCTTCTTCACAAAACGCACGCACACGTTCAGCATTTCGTTTTCCTCCCTATTGCCTGCCGGCAGGGCCGACTGCCACTAGCCGCCGCCGGTTTGATCGACGATTCTGGCTGCCACAGAGTGAAGCGGTCAGGGTCGGCGTTCGGAATTTCATGGGTTTCAGAAAAAGCTGAAGAGCCGCCGAAGACGGCGGCTCTTCACGCTGCGCTTCAGAGCAGTCGGTCGTTTCGTTACGCGCGGATCTCCATCCAGATCTTGTCGTACAGGGACATGTTGTCGGAGATGTCGTAGAAGAACTCGCACTTGTCGAGCTTCTCCTGGGAGGGATTCAGGGCCTCCTCCGCCTTCTCCTCGTCGGTGTAGCCGTCGATGACCTGCTGCACGGGGGAGGAATAGTAGATGTAGTCCTGGTTCATTTCGGCGATATCGGGGCGGCACATGAAGTCGATGAACTTCATCGCGGCCTCCTGGTTTTTGCTGCTCTTGGGGATGCACATGCCGTCGATCCAGACGTTGCTGCCCTCCTCAGGCACCACGTAGGCCAGCTTGTCGTTGCCGTCCATGGCGTAGAGCGCGTCGCCCGACCACATGACGGCCATCGCCGCCTCGCCCGCGATCATCTTGTCCTTGGTCTCGTCCACCAGGTAGCCCGCCACGATGCCGTCGGCCTTCTGCTTGAGCAGCAGATCCTTGACCGCGCTGAGCGCCGTTTCGTCCTGCGTGTTCAGCGAATAGCCCAGGTACTTCAGGCCCACGCAGAAGGAGTCGCGGATGGAGTCCAGCATGAACACGCCGCGCTGATACGCCGGGTCGAACAGGCTGCCCCAGCTGGTGACCTCGCCGTCCACCAGCTCGGTGTTGTACAGGATGCCCACCGTGCCCCACATGTAGGCCACGGAATACCTGCAGTCGGGGTCGTAGTCGGGCTTCCTGCACCAGTCCACCAGATTCGCCACGTTGGGCATCTTGGACAGATCCAGCTCGGCCAGCATGTCGTCCTTGATCATGCGCTCGATGATGTAATCGGAGGGGAAGATGACGTC